>NZ_MAGO01000001.1:0-300000 GCF_001687335.1 Dissulfuribacter thermophilus
CATTTCCATCTTTTTCAAACCATCTTCGATCATAGTGGGCCATGAGGCCTGTTTTAACCAGGTTCTAATTGATTCAATATCAAGATCTCTGATAAATGGTCTGATTTCCTCTTTTATCTCCAGAAGTTCTTGTATTGCCACTCGCTCCTTGTAGCCCAGGTAATTGCATTCCTTGCATCCGCTTTGAGATCGTTTAGATATTGTTTTAGGTCTATAAGAAAATTTTCCCATCCATTCTTTTTCAATATCTTCCATATCGTGAATTCCAGTCCTAGCACAAGCAGGACACAGACGTCTAAAAAGCTTTTGGGCCATTACACACAAAAGGGCCTCTGAAAGGTCAAGGCCAGTCACCCCCATATGACTCAGCCTAACCAATGCCTCTAGAGCACTTCCAGTGTGAAGTGTCGATAGGACTAGATGCCCTGTTAAAGCTGCCCTAACTGCAGTCTTTGCAGTTTCAGGATCCCGTATCTCTCCCACAAAAATGACATCTGGATCTGCCCTCAAAAAGGCCTTAAGCGCCTCTGAAAATCCAAAAGCCCTCGATGGCTGAATCTGAATCTGGCTAATCCCATCTTGTACTATCTCAACAGGATCTTCTGCAGCCCAGATCTTCAAGGTAGAATCCTTTTTGATAAACTCAATAGAGGCATGAATTGTGGTGGTCTTGCCCGAACCGGTTGGTCCAGAAACTATTATCAGGCCACTAGTCTTCTTTAAAAGCTTCTTCCATAAAGCTAAATTCTTTTCGGAAAGCATAAGATCATCTAAACCAATAACTGCTTCCCTCTTTAGTATCCTTAAAACCACATCTTCAAATCCGTCTCCTCTGGGTAGCGTGACAATGCGGACATCTACAGGCATCCCCTTGTAGCGAAACCGTAGGCGCCCATCCTGGGCAATCCTCTTTTCCGCTATATCAAGGCCTGAAATAATCTTATATCTGGCAACAAGCGGTCTAAAATACTTCTTCTTTATACTTAGTTGTGGCCTCATCTGGCCATCAATCCTAAACCGCACTCTGCCCCTTTGCCTTACAGGCTGAAACTCCACGTGTATATCCGATGCCCCAAGTCTCAAGGCGTCTAAAAGGATCTTCTGGGCAAGCCGAACCACAATATTGTCTTCAGATGAAACTTGCTCAGTGCCGTCATGTATTGGAAAGTTTGTATCTGAATCTGGTTCAGATACTGCTCGAATGGATTCGAGTTCAGAAGGACGGAGGAGTTCTTCCTTTCCGCCACCTTCAAAGCAACTTTCTATAAAACGTAATATTTCCGATGGAAGGGCTATCTTGATTTTTAGTTTTCTGTGGGGGAAAAGGCCAGTTAAAAGACTAGATATATCCTGAGTAATTGGATCAGAGACGGCTATTTGGACTTCATCTCCCTCACTAGATATGGGGACGACAAAGTGTTTTTTTAAAAACTTTGGATTTAAACGTCTAAAGTCCCCTTTCAGCCCTCTGGGATAATGGGAAGTCAGTGTTATGAATTCAAGCCCTGTCACCTTGGAAATCGCCTTTGATACCGTTCTTTGATCAATGCCATATTCCTTATTGAGGACTATGGTAATTGGAACACCCAGTTTGAAACTCGTCTTTAATGCGTGGTCATAACAGAACTGATCGATTAATCCTTGTCCCGTAAGCACCTGTCTTAATCTATCTTTGCGATCCCTTTCCTCAACAATTAATTTTATGTCATAGATGGCCTTTATCACATCAGAACCAAGGTCTTCTACCAGACTTAAGGTGTGACGAGAAAAACCATGCCTTTCTTCCTCAGAAAATAACAAGATGGCCCCTGGGCCCCTATCTGCTCTCTTTTCAAAAGGTGCTATAAGAATCGATCTCTTTGAAAGTATAGGGTAAATTAAAGACGCAAGCTCAGGGGGGATAAACGAATAGTATTTCTTTAAATCTTCAATTGTATTCAATAGGATATTCTTCCTGAGCAAAAAGAATAGTTTCTTTGCTTCATCTTTTCTAAAATCCTCGTATGCACCTGATTTAAATTCTTTGGAGTCCAAAATATCATTTATATTGGTCAAAATTAATATGGTATTGGCAGAAAAAAGCCGTCTAAGATGCGGAATAGCTGACATCTTTAGTTCTGCAAAAGACCTTGAAGTAAAAAGCCTCTTGGCTACCTCAAGAAGAATGGTCCTATTTTGAGTGAGAATCTCATAATTCTTATTAATGCCTTCATTATATGGATGGTCCTTTGAGCCATAGTGATATTCTAGAAATCTATGGAATCCACCTGCACCTTCAAGCCGTGGTGCCAGCACAGAATCATAGAACTCTAAAATATTTAAAAGCAGGTCCTGATAACTTAAAAATTTTGGGGCCCCTTTTTTTTCAAGGAATTCTCGTGATTCGTACTCATAAGCAGCTTCAAGCTCCTCCCAAAGATGCCCAAGTGAGGCCAAAATGTCTGGATGAGCGGCCTGAGAGAGCAGATCTGCTGAGGATACAATCCCGGAAACGATCATATCTTCAGGCCTTGCTGGCCTGAACTCTGGTGCATCTCCGTAAAGTGCTGTTGAAGCAATTGAGAAGATTACAGAACTAATGAGTGGTTGATCGGCATTGATGCTTTTTAAATATGAGGAAACAAAATCGATTCCACGTTGTATATGCCTAAAGGTCAAGGCCCCTTCTTTTAAGGGACGTTCCTCCTCTCCCCTTCTCAAAAAGCCAATATCGTGAAGGAGACTTGAGATGAAGACTGCAATGCGTGATTCACTGTCTATGGAAAACTCGCCGCTTTTTAAAAGCCCGTCTAATATTCGACCTGCTGTTTGCGCTGTAAAAATAGCATGATCAAAATTGGAATACGGGGCCTCACACGGCAAAAACCCTTCCTTTTCACCACGGAAAAATGCCCTCACATCGTTGAGTATCCCCTTTGCGAAGGCACATTCGTTCTCTTCCAAATGGTATAAACAAAGGAGTTCCTTTTGATCCAACCTATGGATTTTATTGAAATTATCAAACATTATCAAATCCTTTATCAAAAGTCTCATAACAAGACTTTGACTGGATGTAGCCCGACACCCTCTATCCCGTCTCTGAACAGATTAGGGACTGCCTTTCTCAAGATGTTTAAAGCACCGTTGATGCCTGAACCCACTCGATATGCTTCCTCGCTCCTGCTTAGATCCCTTTCAAGGTCTTGATGAAAACCTGTCTGGCACTATAGTTGAGCTAGGTGTAGAGATTCTTGGACTTCCAGCACAAAGCATCTATGACAATCCAATTAGGATTGGATTTCACCATGTAGTAAGTACTACACGCTCCATCTTTTGCCCAAATTTTTCAATATCCTGCAGGGCTCTTTGGGGTTCTCAAATGAAATCTCACTGACTACGTCCTGGTAAATCGGGTTGATTTTGCAGCTGTTTTGAAAGCAGAATTGTTTGAGAACGTGAACTTGGTTTTCAAGGCTTTTTTCTGCGTGCGGATGGGAACACCAGCAATAAATAACCGTCTGTCGCTAAAGATCTATGCATAATTATAATGATCGTTAGACATCTTAGTTGCCTTGATATAACTCTTTTTGACATACTGTCCGATGGTCAGTCCCGCTATTCCCAGTAATTTTCCAATTTAACTCGCTTTCATACTTAAAGCATAAATATGTTTTAATAAAAATAAAGAGATAGTTTTAATGTTTTAAGCTTTTAAATTAAACATATTGCCCGTAAGCACCATTGTCCAAACAGTGCCCTAAACCCTGAATTTGCGAACATCTTCTTCAAATTCACGGGCAAGCTGAAGAAGCTTCTTTATATTTTCAAGATTTTGTCTTGCACCCTCCACTGCACTCCTAGCGGCTTCAGCGGCGACTTTTGCCTCCTCTACGAGATTTTGTGCCCCCTGATTCTGTTCATCAACCTTTGAGGCAATATCGGTAATGACTGCGGTCTGTTCCTCAACTGCAGCAGCTATAGCACTTATCAACTCATTTATTTGACCTACTATCTCTATAATCTCTCCTGTAATATCTATAGCTGCCTGACTCTCTGTTTGAATGGCCCTTATCTTATTGGTTATTTCTTCAGTTGAATCCGCAGTCTGACGGGCAAGCTCCTTTACCTCGTTGGCAACTACAGCAAATCCTTTTCCTGCCTCACCGGCCCTAGCAGCCTCTATGGTGGCATTAAGAGCCAATAAATTCGTCTGCTCTGCAATATCGCCTATGAGCTTAATAATCCCCTGAATGTCTTCAGAAACTCTGCCAAGACGATTGATCGTATCCCCTGCTACCTGTGCTTTCTCCACGGCATTATTGACAATCTCATTGGCCCTTGTAGTACTCTGGCTGATCTCCTGGATCGCACTGGAGATCTCATTAATACTTTGCCCCTCCTCTATTATACTCTGGACAATACCTTCACTTACCATAAGCATCTTGCCTGCCCTATCAGCTGCCAATTCTCCCCCATGGGCAGCATTTTCCGAATAGGCTTCAACTGTTGCTGCTTCTTTCTCTATGACCTTGGCTCCATCAGATATCTTTTTGAGTAGTGGCCTTAAATTGCGTAACATTCCATTTATTGCATGAGCTACCTCCCCTATCTCATCTCTACCCTTTATTTCAATATCTTTGCTGAAGTCACCTTGAGCCAGGTGATTAATGCCCTCTTTAAGAGTAAGCACAGGCTTTGTAATAGACCTTGCAATCCAAAGCCCAAATACCACTGCTGTAAATAACATTAAAAAGTTGAGTGTTATGGAAAGGGTCCGCGTAATTGATGCCCACTTCGATGCGGCCAAAATAGCATCCTCAGCACGCTTATCGTAAATTTTTTCTAATCTATCTAAAAGCTCAAATACCTTTTTTGAGGTCTTATTGATGTCTCTGTTATAAATATCAGTCATGGCATCGAATACGTCGTCTACTTCAGCGCCGGGCCTAAAAAGGGCCTGCATTTTGTAAGCCCCTTGATGCATGTTTTCATGGATCGAACTCAATGAATTGAGGATTCTCTTTTCTTCTGGATCAGTGGCAGAGACTCGGTTTAAAAACTTGCCGAGTCTACACAATGATGGATTGACCTCTACCCTAGGCATCTTTTCATTTAAAATGGCTACCAATACATTTACCTTCCACCGTATGTGATCAGCAACGATTTGTTTCAATGTAAGTTGTTTCTCTACTGCATCATCGACTCTATGTTGAAGTACCTCCTGTTTCTGTTCTTGATACATTAGAATTATAAAATTCAGTATGTTAACCATTATGATCACAGAGAAGCCTACTGCAATCTTTTGCCATAACTTCATTGAACCCTCCGATAAATCGTGCCTTTATACCTTTATTAAGGCATCGGACAATTAAATTCTATACTTTAATCCTTTTTTCACATTTGCTAAATTAACAATTTGGCTTAAGCACAGCGGCTCCTCTGATTTTACCCTCTTTTATCTCTGAAATAGCCAAATTTGCGTCTTTTAGATCATACACCTTTATCTGTGTCCTCACTGGAACTTTTGGGGCAATGGCCAAAAACTCCGAAGCATCTTTACGGGTAAGGTTCGCAACAGACATGATCACCCTCTCGCCCCACAGAATGGAATAAGGAAATGATGGAATATCACTCATATGGATTCCAGCACAAACAACTATGCCACCCTTTTTGACAGCTTTTAATGCTTGGGGGACCAAAGGACCAGAAGGAGCAAATATGATGGCTGCATCAAGAGGAACGGGTGGAAGCTCATCTGATCCACCGCTCCACTTACATCCTAAATCTTTGGCAAAAGACTGCTTTTCAAGATCACCTGGACGAGTGAAACAGTAGACATCGTGACCTTCAAAAACTGCGACCTGGGCAATGATATGTGCAGCGGCACCGAACCCATACAGGCCGAGGTTCTTTTTTCCCCTTACCATTGAATAGGACCGATATCCAATAAGCCCTGCACATAAAAGAGGAGCTGCATGTTCTGGGCAGTAGCCTTTGGGCATGTGGAAGGCGAAACTTTCATGGGCAACAGTATATTCTGCAAAACCGCCTGGTCTTGAAAAACCAGTAAACTCAGGAGAGTCGCAGAGGTTTTCAAGGCCCCTATTGCAATATTCACATACCCCGCAGGTCTTCCCAAGCCAAGGCACCCCCACTCTGTCCCCTTCCCTAAATTTTGTCACTCCATCACCACACTTTGTGACTATCCCGACAATTTCATGACCCGGTATAACTGGATATGAGGGGGCAGTGAGATCTCCATCAACTATGTGTATGTCAGTCCTACATACCGCACACGCCTCTACCTTGATCAAGATCTCACCTTTCCCAGGTACTGGGGTGGGTAGCTCTTTTTGAACCAACTCTCTATTAGGGGAATCTAGGACCATGGCTAACATGTTAATTCTCCTTATTGCACCAACCTCTTTCAAAGTGTATATATTACATTCCTTATTTGACAAGCTAAATTCCAAATTATGTATCTTAAATGCCTGAGAAGAAGTACCCAAGTACGTCTGCGTACCCTCCGCCTTGCATCTTCGGCCAACTTGCGAGCTACATAATTTGGGATAATATTACCATTGAGTGGGGATGTAGCTCAGTTGGGAGAGCGCCACGTTCGCAACGTGGAGGCCGGGGGTTCGATCCCCCCCATCTCCACCATTTCTTTGAAACCAGCTAATATCCAACCCCTATAGGTGTCGAGTTTTCCAACGATGGATGATTATATACTTTTTTGGCATGACGGTGCGCTCGGAGACCTTTTAATCTCTGTCCCATGTATTCTTACAGTAAAAGAGTTAGAAAATAGTTTTAACTCCACCCTGATAGCACGTGGGGAACAGGCTCGTCTCCTCACTCAATTGGGCGTGGTAAAAGACTTTATTCCCTCTAACTCTAGCTGTCTCTTATCATTGTTTAATAATCAATCAAATGAAATTATCGAAGGAGCAAGGGCAGTAATCCTGTTTACAAGAAATCCGAATTCTGATCTATCAGCCACTTTAAAAAGATTAAAAGGAAGCAGTTTCAAAATTATAAATACAAATCCGTACACCTCAAATAATGGACCAAGGTCCCTGTATATTTATCAAATAGAACAGGCAAAGAGTCTCTATGGAATAAAAGATGGAAGGACTATATTAAATAGAGTGCCTTGTGAACGATCCCCTTCAAACAGCATCATTATTCACCCTGGAAGTGGAGGCAAAAGAAAGTGTTGGCCTTCAGAAAAGTTTAGAGAACTGGCTCTTGCTCTTAAAAGACATTTCATTGACATTAGAATCAAAATGATAATCGGGCCAACTGAGGAAGAAAGAATCCACGATTTCAGACCACTATTTGACATCACAGGTATAGAATTAATCAGGAATGCCGCTCTAATCGACATTTATAATGAACTAAAATCTTCACTCCTATACATAGGAAACGATTCCGGCATTTCGCATCTAGCAGCGTTCACCGGCATTCCAACAATCATCATATTTGGCCCTACTGATCCGGCTATTTGGGCACCACCGTATCCATGGGTAAAGATAGTCTCACTTAGAAACGCACACAATCTGGGCCAAATGCAAGAAAAAGGACCCGAAAGGCTGTCCCCTGGACCTCAAACGCCTTACCACCAAACAGATGGAACGCTATGTGAAGGCCCATGTCCCTTGGACTACTTTAATTGCCAGAATAGAGAATGCCTTTTAAACATCTCTGTAGAAGATGTGTTCAATGCGGCAATTAAAACCATTTCCATGTAGGAAGCCTTTTGCCGCGCTCATCAGGTTGCTCCACTTTAGCCTGCTCCCCACTTAGATGTCCTAGATCCTGTCTTGAAAATTCAGTTTCTTTTTTCTCAAATTCCTTCTTGGCCTTCTTTGTTTCTTTTTCTCTATGTTGTTCTAGCGCCATTAGCTCTTCAGGGGTAGGCACAGGAAGGTTTGACGTATAGGCAGGAAGGCCCTCAACATCTTTTGCCTTGGCTTTGTCTCTCCACTTAAACAGAGAAAAGATCCCCTCTGACTCTCTTAAATTTTTTTCGTCCTCAGGTGGCAGATCAGGCGAGAGCTCAATTTCCATCTCGCTAGGCCGACCTCTTTTCTCTACATGCAACTGAGATGATAATTCCATGGGCCTAGTCTCAACCTGCTTTTGAGAAGGCCCAGGGGGGATTGGGCCTTGGGAAAGATAGTCACGATCTGTCTCTAAATAGCCTACTATATCTTTTGAAAGCTCATCAATTGCCGTGATAAGACCGTCCTCACTTTCTACCTTCCTTTCAAACTCCCTCTCCACTGCCTCAGCATCCTTTTTTCCTAGCCTCCTCAAGACCAAATGGACCAGTAACTCTTTGTTCCCAACCTTTTTAAGATAGCCAGTTAGACTATATTCTGTCTCACTTGAAGTTTTTTCTGCCTTATAGGCCCTAATTCCAGCGCTTGACAGCCTTGAAAGCAAAATTTCTTGTATTCCCCTTGAAAGATAGGCCCTGTTAAGACCACCTTTCAAATCAATGGATTTGACCTCAATTGAAGAGGCATAGGCCATTGATTGCGAATAGAGCCCCAACAAGAAAACTGCAAAAATAAACATCATCATTCTTTTTAACTTCATATATGCCTCCTATGGCTGCGCAGAGCCTCTTAAACTCTCAAGAATGAAAAAACTACCCTTAGACCATTCCCAATTTTTTCATCTTCTCAATAAGGGTAGTACGTTTTAATCCAAGCAACTTCGAAGCCTTACTCTTAACCCCTCCTGTGCGTTCCAGTGCCTGTTTTATCATTGAAATCTCTAAGTCTTTGACAAGCTGTGGGAGTGAAATACCCTCTTCAGGCAAATAAAATTTTAAACCTCTTACATCTGTTGCATCATGGGTTTGACTATCTACTTCTTTGCCTTCATTAAATTCTTCATCATCCAAAGTCTCAGGCAAGGCTTCAAGTATACGAACTGGCAGGTCATTTGGACAAATGATATCCCCGTCTGTGAGCACTACCAGCCTTTCCATGGTATTTTCCAATTCTCTAATATTTCCCGGCCAATTATATGCCATCAAGGCCCTCAGGGCACGGTTATCTAGCCTGAGACAAGCTCTACCATTTCTCTTAGAAAAATGTTCAATAAAGTGTTGGCACAATAGCGGGATATCCTCTTTTCTATCTCGCAAAGGGGGCACTCTAATTGGAATTACATTCAATCTATAATACAGATCTTCTCTAAAACTACCTTCCTTTACGGCCTGCTCCAAATCCCGATTAGTTGCAGCAACCACCCTTATATCAATATTAATCTCCTTTATGCCACCAACCCTTTCAAAACATCGTTCCTGCAGCACCCTCAAAACCTTAACCTGGAGGTCGGGACTCATATCTCCAATCTCATCCAAAAACACAGTGCCACCATTGGCAATCTCAAATCTTCCAGGTTTGGTCCTATTGGCACCTGTGAAAGCACCTTTTTCATATCCAAAGAGTTCAGACTCTAATAGCTCCTTTGGAATGGCTCCACAGTTTATAGGTACAAAGGCCTTGTCTTTTCTAGGACTCAGCTGGTGTATCTTCCTAGCCACAAGTTCTTTGCCAGTACCGCTTTCCCCAGTGATCAGGACAGTGCTGTCTGATCTGGCGACTTTCTCTATTAATTGCAGAAGTTGTTTAATTTGAGGACTCTTACCTATCATAACTCCTAAAAGGTATTCAATTTCCACAAAAGACACAAGAAGGGTTTTATCAACGCAGAAAAAGAGTAAACTATAAATGAAAATTATTTTCAATAAGAGGTATTATATGAAACTCGTTAAAAAAGCCCGATTTACCAGGGAAGAAATGGCCGAATACCTTTCCAGGCTCTCACAGATGATTGCCAATGGCATTTTGGAATTCGAAACAGGTCCTGAAAAAATTGAGGAATTAGTATCTTTTGTCCTAGAAGTCAAAAGAAAAAAAGGGAGTTTAGAGTTAGAATTGTCATTTAAGTCTAAGATTCCAGATGAAAAAGAAGGCAAGATAGAGGGAAAACTTGAAAGATATGCCAATAAGAAAAAATCAGCCTCTAAAAGATACCGGCCATATAGGGCAAAGCTATTAAAAAAGACTCTGGCAGCAGTATGGAAAGAGTTTAAAAGGTCATCAACTAACGGAGAAATAGTGGATAGTGACCTTATGGATCAGCTAAGAGGGCTTTTAGCACAATATGACGAATTTGTAGAAGCCGAGTGGAAGGAACAGTGGGTAGCATGTAAAAACGCGGTAGAAAAGGCCTTAAATGCGGCTAAAACTCAAGATAACGATGCAATCAAGGCGTCTGTGTCACAGGTAGATGATTTAATAAAGGCATGTCACAAGGCATATAAATAGTGAAGCTATGGGAAAATTCGTCTTATCAGACTCTTTGCTCTTCCCTTTAATAGTCGAATAGGATTAAAACTCATAGACTTTAGCTTCCGTGGGAATGTGAAATCAATGGGCCTTAATTCCTCTGGCTTCAGCAGAGGGAAATCGATATTTTCAATGAAGGCCCCTCGTTCCCCCAATTCTCTCGATATGGACCACAGGGGGATCTCCTCAGGCCTTGCCCCAACCAATTCGTATACTGCTGTGTCCATTGAAAATGGATCCATGGACGCCCCAATAAAGCCAGTCTTTTTAGGGATGCCGCCACTGGGACCTGTTGCCGACATGGATAAGATACCGTCAAATATAGTCAAGACAGGCGGAAGTACCTTGGGTATATCCGCTATTATCTGCCCGAACAGATGATGATTTTCACCATGTAAAAAGTGAGCCAAGGCCTTTCTCATCCCCACTACACACCCGTAAAGATTTTTTACAGACCCTGTTATGCCAAATTGACAATGGGCCTTGAGTCTTGGCACATTGACAATGAAATCACACTCCAGGGCATAACGAGATAGACCAATCCTGACGCCACTAGGCAAATTTACCCTCTTGGCATCCTTTAAAGATTGAATCTTGAGACCACGGTGCTTCAGATACTGGAGGTGTCCATTTTTTTGGGCGACCCCTTCTGCCGATCCAAAGGCTGGACTATCTGCAATCATTATTGTCGCGCCCTTTGAGCAAAAAATCTCCACCACTGCCGCTAAAAACACCGGCTCAGTAGTAGCCAGCACCTCTCTCGGTTTTAAGAGATTGGGTTTTATTAAGACCTTCTTTCCCCTGACTTCAGGGAGATTTATAGGTCTAAGAAGTTTTTCTATAGAGTGCTTAAGCAGCTTGACACCTTGATAATCACACTGTTTTAAGAGAGAGACTGTATTATCCAAGGGTTGACACTAATGAAATTGTACTGATTCCTTCTCTAAACCTAGATCATGCAATTGGCAAGTTTGCCCAATAGAAAAAATCATTTTTGCCCCCTTTTGCAGTACATAATCTAGGATAAAGAGAGGTGAACAATGAGCTTTTTTGCTACCTTCCACTTATTTAAAGGGCTGATTATGTAAAGACCGTGAACAATCTTTAATATGGATTCCACCAAATTAAACGTCATTTCAAAGGCGACCTTCCTTTGGTCCTCTACCTTTTCATATCTCCAAAGCCTGTCCCTAATTGATTTGGGCACACTTATTCCCGGCACTTCATTGTGCAAAAACTCTGCGTTTCTAGCAGAAATTAGGGGGAATATACCAGGGAAAATCACAAGACCCATGTCTCCCACCAACTCCATCATGGATTCTATCTCTCCCTTGTCAAATAGAGGCTGAGTCATAACAAAGTGAGCCCCTTGATCACGCTTTCGTTTTAGGCGCTTCAGTTGTAGTTCAGGATTCTTGGGTCTGTAGCTGAATGCAACTCCAATGGAAAAATCTGTTTTTACCTTGACAGACCTACCTGCAAGATTGATCCCCCTATTGAAATTTTGAATCGTACGTACTAACCCAATTGAATCAAGATCAAATACCCCTGAAGTACCTGGCTGGTCACTAGCTGTTGCCGGATCGCCAGTAATTGCCAAAATTCCCTTTATCCCCAAAAGGTGTGCCCCCATTATCCTATTTTGAAGACCAAGGACGTTTCGATCCCTGCATGTCATATGGACTACAGTGTCAATCCCTGCCTTTTCCTGTATCAGTCTGGCAAGGGCAAGGTTATCTGTCCTCAATATTGCCAAAGGATTTTCTGCAAGGGTTACGGCATCTACACCAGCGGCCTTGAGTTCTTTTGCCCCCAAGATAATATCCCCACAATCTAGGTGTGTTGGAGGATCGAGTTCCACAAGGATGGGAATCCTTTTTTTAGGAAGACTTCTAATTAAGGCTCCAGGGGCGTTGCTTGCCGCCTTTTCTTCAACTCTATTCTCTTTTGTGCCAACAAAAATACTAGCACGTCTAGAGGGTCCTTTTAAATGGAGACGCTTTTTAAACTCTGCAATATGCTGAGGGCTAGTACCACAGCATCCTCCCACAAGCCTCGCCCCCATTTTTATCATTTCAGCAATTCCACTGGCCATATAAGAAGGCTGTGCAGAGTAAATTGTCCTGTGACCTACTATTTCGGGTAGGCCGGCATTTGGAAAGGCGGAAAGAGGTACCTCACCATTTAACGGTTCAAGGAGAGAAAAGGCCTCGAGCATTGATTTGACGCCTCTACCGCAATTCGATCCAAATCCATTGGCCCCTTCAGCAAGGGCCTTTTGTGCACAGAAAAAGGCATCATTTCCATCAACTGCAATTCCCCTTGAAGGGAACACCATCTGGGCAAAAAGTGGTATATCAGCTGATTGTTTACGACACGCCCTTATCCCTAGAAGGAGTTCTTCAAGAAAACCAAAGGTCTCAAGGAGGATGAGATCAACCCCTTCTTCAAGCAGAACACAAATCACTTCACTAAAACTCTCGAAGACCTCTTCCTTGGATACCTCACCTCCTTCTTCCATGGGAAAAGCACCAGTTGGTCCTATGGAACCGGCCACGTAGAGCCTTTCCCCAGCCACTTTTTTGGCGATCCTTACCCCTTGCGCAACCACGTCCTCCACACTGACCGTCTTTTCTACGTGGCCCTTCAATTTAAATCTATTGGCGCCAAATGTGTTTGTCTCAATGAGTTGAGATCCAGCTCTAACGTAGTCCTCGTGGGCACTGGCAACCAGATCTGGGTCCTGGAGATTCAAAAGATCCAGATTCGCGCTTAAGGGCACTCCATTTTCATAAAAATAGGTACCGAGCGCCCCATCTCCTAAAATCACTCTATGGGAAAGTAGCTCAAGAATTGACTCTTTCATAAAGGACATCATACAATAATTTCTAGGAAATTAAAACTATACTGGACAATTGCGCGCCCTAAGGCAGGGTCTTACTAGGGCTATGTCAAAGTTTTGAGTTTTGAGTGTTGAATTTTGAGTTGAAGGAAGAGAACTTTGCACCTTTAACTTTTTATAACGTCTTCGCCCTTCGGCATCTGGCTTTTGTGCATGCAGGGCTTGCTTCTTCCTTCTACCTTCTACCTGTTATATTAGGCAAATTAGCCCAACGGGTATTTTCACGGGAAAAATTTGATTCTAGTGGCCTTGCAATATTGAAACCATGACTTATGGTGAAACTTGGGAATCCTTAAAAGGAGGTTAGGAAGCCGTGCCCATACAGGCTGCCGTTACAGTTGGATTGATTGCATTTATTGTGCTCGTGGCATTTCTTATTTTTGCAATAATTAAAGTCAAAAATTTTCTAGAAAATGCTCAATTGGCACTTAATAAGGTTACGGACATATTAGACGATGCCAGAAGCGAGGTTAAATCGTTAACAGACAAGGCAGAAAATCTCCTTGATACCATTAACAATGAAATTAGCACATTAGAAAAAAGAATTGACATAATACAGACTGAAATATCAGGTACTATACAGGAAGTGAATTTGACCCTACAGAGTTCAAGAGAACTGGAAAAAACAGTGCAAGAAACCGTAAAGGGGCTTGAGCCAATTTTATCCAATGCACAGAATATTACTAAGGATCTCGAACTTCTAAGTTATGACATAAGAAAAAAGGTCGGACAGACATCTGACTTTTTCAACGCTGCTGAAGATGCTGCCAAGACAGTGAGGTCCGTCACCGGCATAGTTAGAAGCGGACTATCGGGGGTAGCAATTGAAGTGGCAAGCCTGGCCACCGGCGCCAAGGCCACAATTCAATATTTAACCAAAAAAATTGAAAAAGGAGGTAAATAAAATGAGTTGTGATGACGGAAGGTTTTCAGCAGGAACTCTTATAGTTTCTTTCCTATTGGGTGGGGCAGTAGGTGCAGCATTGGGCGCACTTTTAACCCCAAAATCCGGCCCTGAGACTAGAGAACGAATAAGAGAGCAGGCCTATTACGTTAAGGGCGAGGCTGCCAAGGTAGCAGACGAGGTTAAAGACAAGGCCTGTGAACTCCTTGAAAAGAGCAAGGAATTGGTAGAACAGAAAAAGGCCGTACTGGAATCGGCTCTCGAGGCTGGCAAAGAGGCAATGGAGAAAGAAAAAGAAAAACTTCTCTCTAAGATAAAAAAAGAGGCAGAAGAGGAGTCTGAAGAGGCTATTTCGGGGTAACCGTTCTCTGACACCAAGTTTTGTTTATTCCCGGGCGCTAGAAGGAAGGGTATAGCATCTGCGGACGCCCAATAGGGGAAAATTATGGGTCAGATTGATGTAAATGCCCTGCCCAGCCCAACTTTTCTCTTAAAATTTTAAAATAACCTGAAGATGGTGAACTTATAAGTTTTAAGTGCCCAGGGGCCCTTTTAACCACAAGTTTATATTTTGATTTTACACCATGGACAAGCTTTCCATCGATCTCAACATAAAAGGGTGGAGATTGGGCTGATGCACCAACTCCACCCTCACTACCAAAACCCTCCATACAAACTTCAAGTTCTGAATCCGCCGGCAAGATAATAGGCCTTGCACTCAATGCAAAAGGGCAGACTGGAGTAAGGATCATTGCCTCCATTCTTGGATGAAGAATTGGACCACCTGCAGACAGATTGTAGGCAGTTGAACCAGTTGGTGTCGAGATTATGAGACCATCCCCTCTATATGTGGTAAGAAAGGCCCCTTCGGCCCAGGTAGGTATATTTATGACCTTGCCATAAGATCCCCGTAGGATCGCCACTTCATTTAAGACGCAATACGTGGCACAACTTTTACACTCAGAATCCAACACCTCTACCTTAAGGAGCATCCTCTTTTCTAGATCTGCCACCCCCCTAATAGCGGACATGATAACTTTTTCTATTTCTTCTATCTGGATCTCAGTAAGATAGCCTAGTCCCCCAAGATTTACTCCAAGAATTGGTGCGTCAGCCCTATAAGCGCTTTCTGCTATATGAAGAAGAGTACCGTCACCCCCAAGGACTATTACCAAATCGCAGTCTTTTGGTACCGTTTCTTCAATAACTTTTATCCCTTGTCTCACAAGGAAAGAATGGACTTGCCTCCCTAGCTCTTGAGCACGTTTAGAGCCCCTTTTTTTTACGAGACTGACCACTCTGAGGTATTGGTGCATGTTATGGACCTACAGTTACAAGCACATAACTATCTTGACTCAAATATTTTTTAGCCACGCTCATACAGTCTTCAGCTGTAACCTTTGAAATGGATTGCACATATTTAGTGCTAAAGTTATACCCTAGCCCATATAATTCATTTAATGCCATGTCCATGGCCTGTGCGCCATTTGTCTGGAGACCAATTTCATAACGGCCTATTAGCCAGTGCTTGGCCCTCTCTAATTCTTCCTGACTGATTGGTTCAGAAAGTACCCTATAAATCTCCTTCCAAAGACCTTTTAAGGCCTTGTCTTTCTTCTCCGGAGCACAGGCAATGTACAGAGCAAAAGAGCCGTAATCCAGACCAAGACCCACCATTGAAGTCACAGTATAGGCTAAGGCCTTTTGTCCCCTTAGATCCTGAAATAGTCTTCCACCCATGCCAGAGAGGACGGCGCTCAATACTTCCATGGGATAACGGTCTAGCCCTGAAATGGTAGGACCAGCAAAACCAAGTACAATATGTGTTTGCTCCTTTTGTTCCCTCTTAATAGTGGAAATTTTGGGAGTTTCTAACGGATCTGGACTGGGAAGCTCTGGCAGGATTTCCAGTTCCTCTTTTCGCCATCCTCCCAAAAGGGTCTCTAGGGTTGCTATTAGTTCGTCGGCATTTACATCTCCTACAATGGCGAGTACGCCCCTAGAGGGAATGGCAAATTTTTCGTATGTTTCCTTTAAATCCTTGGATGAAACCCCCTGTACATTCTCTATGGTGCCAAGTGGATCCATAGCATAAGGATGGGGACTAAAGAGAAGCCTATTAAATGCCCTCATGGCCACAGAGGGCAGATAGTCATCTTGACGTCTTATTTGAGAAACAATAATTGGCTTCATCTTTTCCACTTCTTCCTGAGGGAATGTGGGAGTCATCAAAATTTCTGCGAAAAGATTCAAGCCCTTATCAAAATTTGAGCTCAAAAACCTACCCTGAAGGCCAAAGGTATTTTTCCCAGAAAAACCGCTTATTCCAGCTCCAAGCCCTTCAATCATCTCAGCGAGCCCCTCTGCACTATGAGTCTCTGTCCCTTTTGTCCATGTAGTCGCAAGAAAATGAAAGATCCCATTGTTTTTGGGAGTTTCATACCTAACTCCACCTGGAAAAACAATTCTCATGCCCACAGTGGGGACCTCTGGGACCTCGCGAATGAGGACCGTCAGTCCGTTGGAGAGCTCTACCTTTCTGACAAGTCGAACTGTACCAAACTCTCCTGTAGGACTAATCCCACCTGCCTGAAGTTCTGCCTCTTGAATCAAGAGAGATAGATCCTCTTTGTTGACAATTCCGCTTTTTCCTTCAGGCATAATCATAGAAATAGTTATATCTTTTGTCGTAAAAATTTTTGAGGCTACCCGCTTAATATCCTCAGGTGTGACAGATCTGACTTTTTCAAGATATTGACTCACCTTGTCTGGACTCCCTGCAAGGAATTCAAAGACACCAATCTTCCTTGCCTCCCCTTCCATTCGCTCCTGACCATAGACAAAATCGGTTTCTACCAGGGTCTTTGCCCGCTCGAGTTCTTCATCCAGGACTCCCTCCTCTCTCAACCTAAAAAGTTCTTGAAAAACCTGGCTTAGAGCATCTTTAACTTTATCAGGATCAAGGGTCATATTAATTTCGAAGAGTCCGTTTAATCTGGGAGTAAAGGCATATGCATCTATTGCGTTTACCAAACCCAGCCGGTTTTTTACCTGACGAACAAGCCTTGAACTTTCACCATCCCCTAAAATGGCCCCTAGCACGTCATATATTGGAGCGTCTTCATCAGAAAAACTTGGCACTCCATTGAAGGCTATGGCAACATAGCCTTCTTTTGTATCCATAGTATCGATTGCAAACCTTAGCCCCCTTGGATGCTTGGTTCCTGATGCTGGGGAGAGAGCTGAAGCTTTGGTAGGTGCTGAACGGACAAATGTCAAAAAATCCTCTTGAACTGCGGGAAAGACCTGTGAGCTTTCCACATCTCCTACTACGATTACTGCCATATTCTCAGGAGTGTATCTCTTTTGCACATATTTCCTTAAATCAGAACGGGAAAATTTGGACACTGTCTCAGGAAAACCTATTACTGGATGGCCATAGGGATGCTCTGGGCCGTATGCCTCTTTCATAAGCATCTTTGAGAGCCTCGAGGTGGGTTGATCATCGCGCATCCTGATCTCTTCAAGTACCACCTTCTTTTCTCTCTCCAATTCCTTTTGATCATAGGTGGCATGTAAAACCGCATCAGACAAAATATTTAGCGCTTTTCTCCAAAACTGTTTTGGCACTACACAATGATAAACAGTATAATCCAACGAGGTGTAGGCATTTATAGTACCGCCAACAGCTTCAATGGCCCCACCAATGTCTTCAGCTCCCCTAGTATCAGTTCCTTTAAAGATCATATGTTCGATCAAATGTGTGATACCCCACTCATCTTTGGCCTCATAGGAGCTTCCAGCCTTCACCCAAATCTGAATTGCCACAACCGGACTTCTAGCACTTTCTTTGACTATAACTGGTAATCTGTCTCCTATCTTTACCTTATATAATCCTGGAGCTAGCTCTCTAGACAGACAAACTCCATGCATTGAAAAACAGAAAAAAACGACAAAGAAAATCACCATAACAAGTTGGATTTTGGGGTAACACATAATGATTTCTCCTTTTTCAGCAGCATACCAGTTTTATTATTCTCTTACATAAGCCAGTAAATTTGTTAAATATCCTGGTGAATCCCCATTCATTTCAGGTCTTGACACCATAGGTGAATTTTGATACAGGGGATTAACGTGAACCGTTTCACACTATTATACTTGTAATTAGACTATTTTAAAAACTAGGTTCATGCAAGAGTATCAAACATAATGGAAAACTGAGGAGGGCTTATACATGGGTACATTCGCGGAAAAGGCAAAGAATCTGTACAAGAATCTGTGCCAGACAGAGTGGAATGCAACAGTTACAGGTGTCATTATTGCGATTCTTAGCATCTTGATAATGGCATGGTGGCGGCCATGGGGTGCAGTAGGTGCAGTTCGAAACTGGGGGGAATGGATCCTTTATGGTTTAGGAGTATTTGATACACCTCCTCCAAGTTTCATCATCAATTCTGGCTCTGTAATCGGCATAGGATTTGTAGCAGGGGCTTTTGTATCGGCATGTCTTGGAAATGACTTCTCATTCAAATTCCCACCACCATGGGAATTGTGTAAAGCCGTAATGGCTGGAATTCTCATGGGGATAGGCTCTGCATTTGCAGGTGGCTGTAATGTGGGTGGTATGTACAATGCTATAGGAAACCTTGCAGCCAATGGTTTCACCATGTGGATTGGCCTTGTTATAGGGGTCATTATGGGATTGAAGTACATCTACTGGGAGATGGAACACGTAACATGGGGGACCAGCGGAGGAAAAAATATTGACTTTCCATTCGCCTTAAAGATTATCTTGGCCATTATAACAATATTGGCCTTGGTTTGGGGCGCATATACTTATTCAGCTTCAGATGACTCATATGTCGCTTCCCTGAGTGGCATACTCCTTATATCTGCAGGGCTAGGCTATGCAATGCAGCGCGGAAGATGGTGCATGGTCCAGGCATTTAGAGAACCTCATATGACAGGTGATTGTACACTGGCCAAATCAGTGGCACTAAGCATTATGATAGTCGCTATCGGTGCCGCAGTTCTCAAATATGCTGTTCCCCAAAGAGGTTCTGCTGTAGCAGTAGAGACTACGGTAGTTTCTGCCCTTGAAGATCTTGATGTAGATGAAATTAGCGACGAAGAACTAGCTGATACCTTGGATGATGTCATTGAGGCAAGTCAGCAGGCAGTTCATGGAGCCCAAAGAGTACTTGACCCAGTAAATTATGTTCGCGGCACATTTGGCTGGGGCGGCATCTTGGGTGGCATTCTGTTTGGTCTCGGCGCAATGTTAGCAGGTGGTTGCGGTAGTGGAACCCTTTGGCGAGTAGGCGAAGGGCAGATGAAACTCTGGCTCGTAGTCCCATTCTTCGGAGTTACAAATGCCTTGATGGTACATTGGTTCAAGGCCATACATATGGAAGGTGTTGGGCCAATGCATGTGGGTAGCAAACTAGGTAAACACATTTATCTACCCGATGTGTTTGGCTACGGCGGAACATTACTTCTCATTGCAATTATTATGGGACTCTGGTATCTCATAGTTGATTGGAACGAAGATACCAACAAATTTATTGTAAACATGTAGACGTCACTTCCGCCTTAGACGGAAGAAATCATGAATAAAAATAAAATCATTAAGGAGGAACCATGAGTGACTTTAAAGTAGCCCCAGATGGTCTCGAAGTTGCTAGGACATTGGACGCTAAGGGCCTCAGCTGTCCAATGCCACTTCTAAGAACCAAAAAGGAAATCGAAAAGATCAACTCTGGCGAAATTCTTGAAGTCCTTGGTACAGATCCTGGCTCAAGAAATGATATCCCCGGATGGTGTGCAAGGGCCGGTCACGAGTATCTCGGAGAAAAAGAAGACGACGGTTTCATGAGGTTCTACATAAGGAAAAAGTAAACAGATATTGGAGTCAAAGTAGGTAAACTCCTCGTGTTGTAATCACTCGCAAGATACCCCAGATGCGAGCAGTGAGACTAAAGGCAGTCTCTACTGCACGCAGATGGGGTATTGTATGGGTGTCTACAAGAACTAACTAGTAAATTTCACTCTTTGTAGGAGGTATAAACGGATGGCTCAGGATCCGAACAAATTAGGTATATTTGTCACCTCCCCACAGCACATGAGGCACCTCTTAGGTATAGTCAGTGCTGCTGTTAGGGCAGGCAAAAAGGTAATGGTATTTCTTACATTCAAATCAATTCATCTTACAAAACACTCAGACTTTATTAAACTCGCCAATATGTGCGAAGTAGAAAATCTTGCCATCTGTGCAGATAGCTATACTTGCGAAGGTTATGATGTTGAAAAAGATGTGCCCAAAGGACTCACACCAAAACAGATGAGGACCCAGGCATTTCACGGTGGGATAATTGACGAATGTGGAAAGTACTTGGTTTTATAGGAGGGTCAGATGGAATCCAAAAAGATATTTATGCTACTTCCTAATCGTATGTATGCAGGGGATGGAATTCGCTCCACCCTTGGACTGGCAATAGAAAATCACTTTGCATATGCAGTCATAATGAATGGGGAATTCCCACGTTTCTCAGAATATGTCAAGGAAAACATAGACTGGATCAGAGATATGGAGGGAGACGTCTTCACCTGTGGAGCAGACGCTCCAGAGGGAGTTGAGCTCACACCTATTACCTTGGAAGAGCTCGGAGAGAAGATGAGAGAGGCCGATTTCATCATTCCATACGGCCTACCAAAGCAGAGCAAGACTCCACCACCTGCATGTGCAGAGGAATAAGGGAGGTTAACCATGAGTGAAGAAAAAAAGAAAATCCTGCACGTCTATAGGTCTGAACCCAACGAAGACGTAAAAAAGCTTGTAGAAATATTGAACCGCGACAGAGACGCTAAGGAATTCAAACTCTATGACGGAGATCCAAATTATGATCTCCTTGTGCAAATGATTTTTGAAGCTGATCAGACCATTAGCTGGTGGTAAACGGCGAAGAAAGCGGGGGCTGTTAAACTCTCTCAGCCCCCCTTTTCATATCTCAACCTCCAACTGCTCCTGCCATTTGAAAAATCGGAAGATACATCGCTATAATAATTGAACCTATTGTACCCCCCAAGAAGACAATCATTAGCGGTTCAATAGCACTTGTCAACGCGTCTACTGCAGCGTCAACTTCCTCATCATAGAAATCTGCTATCTTATTCAACATGTCGTCTAAGGCACCTGTTGTCTCTCCAACAGATATCATCTGGACCACCATATTAGGGAAAATACCACTTTCCAAAAGCGGCTGGGCAACAGTCTTACCTTCACTTATACTCGATCTTACCTTGTAAATGGCGTCTTCGACAATCTTATTACCAGCAGTGCCAGCTGCTACATTGAGGGAGTCAATAATTGGAACACCACTGTTCAACAATGTTCCAAGGGTCCTGGTAAATTTTGCAACGGACACCTTTCTTAAGAGAGGCCCTAGGACAGGCACCTTTAAAATAAACCTATCCAAAATCCTTGCCCCCTTTTCAGTTGAATGAAACTTTTTTAAGGCAACTATAAGGCCAATAAGCGCCGCTATAATGTGGAGTATATAGGCTTTAACAAATTCACTGATATCTATTACAAGCTGGGTAGGAGCTGGAAGGGCATGCCCTGATTCTTCAAACATCTTTTGAAAGACGGGTATGACGAAGATGAGGATAATGGCCAAAACAACCACTGCTATGGTGAGCACAATCGCAGGATACATCATTGCACCCTTGACTTTTCTTTTTAACCGCTCTGCCTTTTCCATATATGTAGCGAGACGTTTCATTACCTCATCTAGTATACCTCCGATCTCACCGGCCTGAATCATGTTACAATAAAGCCTATCAAAGATCTTAGGGTGCTTTTTCAGTGCATCTGCAAACGTAGAACCACTCTCCACATCCTGCTTGATCTCATGGAGGATCTTTTTGAATGTCTTATTTTCCTGCTGCTCAACCAGGGCATCAAGCCCCTGAACCAGCGGAAGGCCTGCATCTATCATGGTGGAAAGTTGTCTTGTAAAGACCACCACATCCTTTGTCTTCACCTTGGGCTGAAAAAAGCTGATATCAGCCAGTAAATCCCTGGGCTTTTTCTTTATTTTTGTAACCCTAATGCGCTGGCGTCTAAGAATTAACCGGGCAATTCGTTCGTCTTTGGCCTCAATCTCTCCCTTTTTCTTCTCTCCGGTTGAGGTTACGCCGTGCCAGACATAGACAGGCATCAGGGAAGTACCCCCTTGTCAATAAGCTTTTTTACATCCTCTAGCCCAACACCCTCTATAAAAAAGGTCTTTTTTCTGGAACTTTGACCTGCCTTCAGCAATATGTGCTTCTTGGGGACTCCAAATACCTTTGATATCACCTTGATGGCCTCTTCATTGGCCTTACCGTCAACAGGCGGGGCCTTTAACCTGAGCTTCACTGCATCACCATAAAGACCTGCGAATTCAGAGCGCGAGGCACGTGGCTGACAGTGTACCTCTATGAGAATACCACCTTTGTACCCCTTAAAATATCCCATTTTCTAACGCCCAAAACTCTGAACCTTTTTAAAAACCTCTATAAACCCCTTTCTGTCACCAGACTTAATGATGTCATAAAGTCTCATGGCATGATCCATAAAACCACCCAATGCCTCCAGGGTATGTGGATTAGAAAATTGAATGGTTGCATATAGCTCTGGATCTTGGAGTCTCAGTCTTTCAACGATGTTCATCTGACGCTCAAAACTTGGGGTCGCAAGCCCAAAGAGGGTTTCTTTATCAGTATATGAATCCTCAAGACTCATACCCAGCGTAACAAGTAGGAAATGATTTAAGGCCTGTACCCAGGCCATCACTGTATCGTGCTCCTCTGGAGACACAAAAAAGGTCTTGGCACCGGCATTTCGTAAGAGCTTGTCCCACCATTCAGTCCATTCCTCTCCCCTACCTGGACAAATTGCCAAGCGCCTACCTTCGATACTCTCTTCAAAAGGGCCAAATAATGGGTGAGTACCACAGACTTCACACTTAGTATGCTCCAGCATACATGCCACCTGGGTCTCTTTGAGAGAACATAGATCTGTCAAAAAACTGGACTCTGGGATGTGTGGACCAATTTCCTCAATAATTTTTGGAAAAACCTCCATGGGGACCGAGACCACAATTACGTCTGCCTCTTTTGCCACGTCCACAGATGTGACAGGAGTGTCTACATCTGAAATCATTGGCGCGTATCCCTGTTCCTTGAAGAAATTTGCAAACCACTGCCCCATCTTTCCCTTTCCGCCAATGATACCTATAGTCTTAGGCGTTTTTTCCATGCTGCTTACTCCACATGCTCTTCAGCTTTCACCTTTATCTCTTGGCCTGAGCATTTACCATTTGTCTAAGCAAATGATCTGCCAGCACAAGCCTTACCATAGCCTCACACACAGGCACTATCCTAGGAATTGCCGAAATATCATGCCTTCCACCAATCTTAATAGTTGTGGAGCGCCCCTCAACATCTATGGTCTTTTGCTCCTGAGCGATAGAGGGAATAGGTTTAACAGCAGCTCTCAAGATTATTTCTGCCCCATTAGAAATTCCCGCAAGTATTCCTCCTGCATTATTTGTGAGAAAACCTTGAGGAGTAATAGGATCATTGTTTTCTGAACCCAAAAGTGTAGAGGCCTTAAATCCCGCCCCGATTTCAACTCCTTTTACTGCTCCTATTGACATCACGGCCTTGGCAAGATCTGCATCTAGTTTGTCAAACACAGGATCTCCCAGCCCAGGAGGGACTCCTTTACACAAAACCTCCACAATTCCCCCAAGGCTATCTCCATCTTTTTTCACCTGAAGCACCCGCTCTTTCATCTTCTCAGCTGCATCTCTATCAGGGCAAAAAAATGGATTTTCCTTACAGACACTGAGGTCTCGCTCCTTGGCTTCAATGCCTCCAAGGGCGACTGTATAGGCCATAACATCGATTCCGTGTTCTTTTAACAGAATTTTTGCAACTGCCCCTGCGGCAACACGCGCTGCGGTCTCCCTGCCTGAGGACCTTCCCCCTCCACGATGATCTCTGATACCATACTTTTTAAGATAGGTTATATCCCCATGTCCAGGACGAAATATGTCCCTTAGATGGTCATATGCACCTGGTTTTGGGTCCTTGTTCCAGATTATAAGACTTATAGGCGTACCTGTAGTCTTTCCCTCAAACGTACCAGAAAGTATCTCTACACGATCAGGTTCACGCCTAGATGTCTCGGCAACGCCGCCCTTACCTGGCCTTCTCCTGTCCAATTCCTCCTGGATAACCTCAGGACTAATTGGAAGCCCTGGGGGACAACCGTCTATGACCGCACCTATTGCAGGGCCATGACTTTCTCCCCATGTCACAACTCTAAAAAGGGTCCCAAAGATGTTACCTGGCATAACTCAAAATCCTCTCTGAAATTTGCGCAGGGCTTAAATCATCCACGTCGATGGCAATGTGGCAAAACTCTCTGTAGAGGGGTTCTCTTTCTCTAAGCACTTCCATTACTTCGTTTATGGGATCACCCTGATCCGTCAAAGCGGGTCTCATATGGGCAGTGGCTGAATCCTTTGACATCCTTTTTTGAATGGTCTCTAGGCTAGCCCGAAGCCATACTGCTAGGGTATCCCCAGGAAGATCTGATAATATGTCCTTGTGTAAAACAACTCCGCCACCAGTTGAAACTACTAGTCTCTTATCATCGCTATCAAAAAGGATCTCTTTTAAGAGCAAGCGCTCTTTTGCTCTGAAATAATCCCATCCCTTTTCCCTAACTATTTCACTGATCTCTTTCCCCATGCGTTTTTTTAATTCTTCGTCCATATCTATAAAGCCCCAGCCAAGGCTACTTGCCAACAATCTACCACAGGTAGTCTTTCCAGTGGCCCTAAAGCCCACTAGGAGAATCTTATTGATTTGCTGATCAGGCAATCTATTTCTCTCCTTCTCCAAAGACCGCAACTCCGACTCTTTTAAAAGTGTTGAGTTTTGAGTTATGAGTTAACGGTGTCAAGTGTGTGATAGGGCCAGCCACGGTCCTGTCAAAGTCGTTGGTAACATCCTTAAAAGAATTACCTTTGTACAAGAAACCGCTGCGTAGACCGACCCTTACCATGTTTTTCCCCTTCAACTCAACACTCAACACTTCCAAAGTTCCTTTCCTTCAACTCAAAACTCAACACTCAAAACTTCTAAAAAGGTTTTGTCCCATAGCTCCCAAAAACCTGGAAAGGACTTTTTAACACAGCTTGGGTCTTCGATTTCAAGGCCTTTAACCTTTAACCCCACAACAGCAAAGCTCATGGCTATCCTGTGATCATCATAGGTTTTTATCCGCGAAGGTCTGAGACCTTTACCGCCACGGATTATTAGCCCATCGTCTAACTCCTCTACATCTGCACCAAGGCGGGCAAGCTCAGTAGCCATGGCAGCTAGCCTATCCGTCTCCTTAATCCTAAGATGAGGGCAATCTTTAATAACCGTTGTACCATTAGCAAAAGGGGCGATTGCAGCAAGCGTTGGAACCATATCCGGCATGTCCTTCATGCTGACCTCGACCCCCTTGAGCCCACCAACAGATGGACCCACTACAGTCGTCCCCTTTTGAGAACGCATGACAGTGCACCCCATCTTCTCAAGGAGATCCACAAACCTTGCATCTCCTTGAATGGAATCTTGAGGCAGATTTTCTACTGTCACTGATGAGCCTGTAATAGCTGCCCCTGCAAAAAAATAGGAGGCACTTGAAGCGTCTCCTTCAATTTGAAATTCTCTTGCCCTGTAACTGCCCTGAGGAACTAAAAAGGCCCCACTGTCTTCTTCGACCTTTATTCCAAAGGCCTCCATTACTGAAAGAGTTATTTTCAAATATGGACTTGATGCAAGGGGGCCAACAAGAGAAATCCTCGTAGGTATCTTTGTATAGGGCGCAATGAGTAAAAGTGCAGATAGATACTGACTGCTTTTTGAGGCATCTATGGTTACATCACCGCCTTTAAAGGAGCCATCAGGCACAATAACAACTGGAGGACAACCTGTATTGAACTTGCTTTTCACATTGGCTCCCATTGCCCTAAGGGCCTGAAGAAGTGACTCGATTGGACGAGCTTCCATCCTCTTGGTACATGTAAGTTCTATCTCTGGGCCTTTCTCTAGGAGACAGACCACAGCAGTAAGAAATCTGATGCCAGTCCCATTATTCCCCATAAAAATAGAACACTTCCCTTGGGCTGGAGCGAAATTCCCTCCTGTACCGTTAATGACCCAGTCATCTCCTTTTTCTTCAATATTGCATCCTAGGGCAACAAGGGCATCCTTTAGAAGTAGCGGATCTTCACTCCTTAACGGACCAACTATGGTTGAGGTCCCCTGTCCAAGCGCAGCTGTAACAAGGGCCCTTTGGGTTATACTCTTTGAACCTGGGACACAAATAGTTTTTTCCAACAAGGGCATAATCTACTCCCTCTACTCCAATTCGACCTAAATCCTGCAATTGGCGAGTTTGCCCAAGATGCAAGGCGGGAAAATCATTTTTTGTCTCCATTTGCCGTGCAGGATTTAGGTTATACTCTGTCAGCAACACTCAAACTTAAGCCCCATATATAGCATTTTTCATGACCTCTACTGGCGCCTTTTTTCCTGTCCATAGCTCAAACTGGCCAACAGCTTGATAAAGAAGCATTTTCAAGCCATCAATAGTAGTCTTTTTAAGGGCTTTGGCTGTCTTCAAAAGCGGTGTTTCGAGGGGGGCATACACTATGTCCATCACTACCTCTGCCTTTTTCACAACTTCAATTGAGACAGGCATGGTTGTATCCCCTCCCATACCACAGGTTGTGGCATTTATGAGGATGTCAAATGATAATTCCTCTGAGAGGCTGAGCCCTGAAAATGTAGCTCCAAAGCGGTCTGCTAGCTCTTTTGCCCTTGATTCAGTCCTATTTGCCACATGTACTGTGGCCCCTTTTAAGGTCAGACCGTAGACTATGGCCTTTGCAGAGCCTCCGGCGCCAACTACTAGGGCCCTTTTTCCAGCAATCGGGCATATCTCCTCTATGGCCCTGACAGCTCCAAGCCAATCGGTGTTAGTTCCATAAAGGAGCCCATCGTTGTTAACTATGGTATTCAGGGCCCCAATGCTCCGTACGTGTTGGTCTACCACGTCAATAAACTCAATAACCGCTTCCTTATGGGGCACTGTAACAGAAAGCCCCTTAACGCCTAAGGCCCTTACACCCTGAATGGCCCCCCTCAGATCAACCACATCAAAGGCAAGATACACAGCATTTATACCCAATGCCTTAAATGCGGCATTGTGCATATTAGGGCTGAGGCTATGGGCGACTGGATGGCCGATTATTCCGTAGAGCTTTGTACCTTTTCCTTCACCCAATTTAATAGCCCACCTTTTACTAGTATGTCACGATCTCTGTCTGAAAGCTCCATAACGGCCTGAACCGTCTTCCCATTATCCAGTAGAATTTCTATCTCATCCTTCCCTTCTAAGAGGGCAGAGCGAATCCCTTTAATGCTTAATTTCATCCCCTGTTCAAGGTGATCATAATCATTCGGGTCTTTAAGTACTAAAGGAATAATTCCAAAGTTGATGAGATTTGCCTTATGTATCCTTGCAAAGCCCTTTACGAGTTTTGCCCGCACACCCAAATACCTGGGAGCAAGGGCCGCATGCTCTCGCGATGAGCCCTGACCATAATTTTCCCCACCTATTACTACCCAAGGACCACCAGTCTTTGCCCTCTTTGCAAAATCCGCGTCTACTGCACTGTAACAGTATTCGCTTATAGCAGGACAGTTGCTCCTCAACGGCAATATCTTAGAACCTGCCGGCATTATGTGGTCAGTTGTAATATTGTCTCCAACCTTCAAGATGACCTCTAATTCAAGATCTTCTGGAAGGGGATCGAATTGAGGTAGGGGTTTGATGTTCGGGCCTCTAACTATCTCTACCTTTGAACCATCTTCCGGTGGAGGTATTATGCCTGAGTCGTTTATGATGTATTCATCTGGCTCAACCAGTTCTGGTGCCTCACCCAGGCTCCTTGGGTCTGTGATCTTCCCATGAATGGCAGAGGCCACAGCAGTCTCTGGACTCACCAAATAGACCTGATCAGGCTTTGTTCCAGAACGGCCAGGGAAATTTCTTGTAAATGTGCGGAGACTTATCGCATCTGTCGGGGGAGCCTGTCCCATGCCAATGCAACCAAGGCACCCTGACTGGTGAATACGAGCCCCTGCATGGATGAGATCTCTGAGTAAACCTTCTTTTTCCGCCATCTCAAGCACTTGGCGGCTTCCAGGATTGATTTCAAAACTCACATCCTGATGGATAAATTTCCCATGAAGTGCCTTGGACACCACCTGGATGTCTCTAAAAGAGGAATTGGCACATGATCCAACTATTACCTGGGCAACTGGCTTGCCTTCCAGCTCTTTTACCTTCACCACGTTGTCTGGTGAAGAAGGACAGGCTGCCATAGGCTCAAGGGTCGATAGATCTATTTCAATGACCTCTGAGTACTGTGCATCAGGCTCAGATATAAGCTCCTCCCACTGATCTTCCCTTTTTTGGGCCTTCAAAAACTTTAATGTGATTTCATCAGAGGGGAATACTGTTGAAGTTGCACCAAGCTCTGTACCGAGATTGGCTATAGCCGCCCTGTCAGGTACGCTCAAGGTCTTTACCCCAGGGCCGAAATATTCCATAACCTTCCCTATTCCTCCCTTGACACTCAGCCTTCTCAAGAGCTCAAGTATGACGTCTTTTGCTGAAACCCACGGGGAAAGCTTGCCAGTGAGGTGTATTCCCACTACCTCTGGCATCCTAAGATGAAATGGCTGCCCTGCCATGGCAAGGGCTACGTCCATACCTCCAGCACCGATTGCAAGCATTCCGCATCCCCCAGCTGTGGGGGTGTGACTGTCGGAGCCAAGGAGGGTCTTTCCTGGACGTGCAAACCTTTCTAGGTGCACCTGATGACAGATCCCATTTCCAGGCCTTGAAAAGTGAATGCCAAAGCGTGCCGCAATACTCTGTAGGAACCTGTGGTCATCAGCGTTTCTAAAATCTGTCTGAAGGAGATTGTGATCTACATAGCTCACAGAAAGCTCTGTTCTAACCCTATCAATTCCTATGGCCTCGAACTCGAGGTATGCCATAGTACCTGTTGCATCCTGAGTGAGGGTCTGGTCTATCTTTATTGCTATGGGAGTGCCTGGTTTGAGCTCTCCTTCAACCAAATGTCTTTCAATAATCTTTTCAGTAACAGTACCCTGTGCCATCTTCTCCTCCTAAAATTAAACCCTGTCTGATCTTACAAAACCGAGCATCCTTTCGGTCCGCTCATCTAGTTTATCTGCGTATTCCGAAATAGAATACGTCTTTGAACACCCCTTACACCTAAGGGCCACTCGCCTTCAGCGGACACATAGCTCCAAGTCAGAGCCACAGATCTTACATTTCAATCCCACTTCATTTTCTTTTTTCATAACTCCTCCTGTAAGCAGACCTCCGTCAAAGTAAAAAATTCAAAATAGGCAGGTTGTTCCTTCAACTTAAAACTCAACACTCAAAACTTAAAACTTTTTTAAGGCCTTGCATACTTCTTTTAAGCCTTCTAGATCCTCAAACTGGTATGTTTTGACTTGATCTAATGGTACTGATTTTTTTATCAAGTTAGTGAGTACCTTCTTAGGACCAATTTCAATAAAGACCTTGATACCAGAATCAAACATATTCTTTATTATAGGGTACCAGAGGACAGGACTCTTTATCTGATCTACCAAAAGATCCCTGATCACAGAGGGTTCTTGTTCGGGTAGTCCCGTGACATTACTATAATATGTCAAAACTGGCCTTTTGAACTCCACACCATCTACGGCCATTCTAAACTTCTCTGCTGCTTCTGCCATGAGCTCGCTGTGGTAGCCACCAGCTACCTTTAAAGGTATCACCCGTGCCCCCATATCCTTTAAGAGCTTAGATGCATGTTTTATAGCATTCTTTTCACCCGTAATAATGATCTGCTCAGGGCTGTTGTAATTAGCAAGTGATATAACACCGAGCGTTGAGGCGCTGTCCACAGCCTCTTCTATCTGGGGTCTCTCCAGACCTATCACAGCTGCCATGGCGCCAGGACGTTTTAGTGAAGCCTCTTCCATAAATGCCCCTCGCTTTGATACAAGGGAGAAGCAGTCTTCAAGGCCTAAAATCCCTGCTGCATAAAGCGCCGGATACTCGCCAAGGCTATGGCCTGCGCAGGCACAGGGTTGTATTCCTTCTTCTTTTAGAGCAAGAAAAAGAGAAATCTCAAGTGCAGTAAGTGCAGGTTGAAGGACTTCAGTCCTTGTGAGCTCTTCAATTGGACCATTTAACATGATCTCCTTTACAGGAAGCCCAACAACATCTTCACATTTGGAAAAGACCTCTTCAGCCCTGTCAAATCCCTCTAGAATTGATCGTCCCATTCCCACATATTGGGTCCCTTGCCCAGGAAAACAGATTGCAACTTCATTTCCCATCTATTAGCCTCCTATGGAGAAATCCGCCTCTAGTTAAATCAATTATCCCAAATTATGCAATTGGCGAGATTGGCCCAGATGCAAGGCGCATTGATTTGCCCCTTTCGCAGTGCATAATGTGGGTTTAAAGTTGAATGATTCAGTTTTTAACTGGAACAAATCTATCAAAGATCTGAAAGGCCGTCTTAACTACATCGCTCGATTCCTCGAGTTCAAGTAAGGGCCTTTGCTCTACCTCATAGGTAAAGACAGTTTCGCTCTGAGATATGTATCCTCCGAACACGAGATCTGTCTTTTCGGTCGCCTCACGCACCTGTTTATCTAATGCCTCTGGAACTTCCTTAGGAGCCTTATTCACTATTAGGACCTTCTTGCCTACCTCAACACCCAACGAAGAAGTCAAGGATGCAATTCGTGTAGCTGTAAGCACTCCCCTTGATGAGGCATCAGAGACCACAAAAAGTGTCTCAATATCTCGCAGGTTCAACCTGCTTAAATGTTCCATACCAGCCTCATTATCTACGATAAGGTACCTATAACTCTTCATCAATTTCTCTATTACCTGGGCAAGAATGGAGTTTGCCATACAATAGCAACCTGGTCCCTCAGGTTGTCCCATTACAATGAGATCAAAACCGGTCTCTTCTATGATGGCCTGATTAATATGCATTTCCATGTATTCATTCTTGGTCATGCCTGGAGGGGTCTCTGTCTTCATTCTGTCCCTGATCTCTCCCAGGGTAGTCTCTACCTCAACCCCTAGGAGTTCATTGAGATTTGCGTTGGCATCGGCATCCACTGCCAGTACAGGTGTGAGCTTTCTGGAAACAAGGTACTTAACAAGGAGAGCAGAGAGGGTTGTCTTGCCAGTACCACCCTTTCCAGCCATAGCAAGACACAAGGCTTTATTTGGTATATTTGTCATAGACTTTTCTCCTTCAACTCAAAACTTCTATTTTAATTCTTTCCTTCAATTCAAAACTCAACACTCAAACCTTCTGAAGCGCTAATGTGCATACTCTTTCAACACTTCAAAAACTGTTGGCAAAACTGGCCCATATGGCCAGAGCAGTTCTTCTCTGGAAAGAAAAAAACCCATTTCATTCCTGGCCTGTAAAATCTCAAGCGCCCTCTTTGGACCAACCCCTGGTATCAACTCGAGTTCCTCTTCTGTGGCGGTGTTCAAATCTAGGAGGACAGGAGTAAGCACCCTATTTGTCTCAATATCAGAGGGTATTTGATAAAAAAGGAGCCCGGGACCAGTTCCCTTGAATAACTTTCTAGCCTCTTCTTCCAATACTCGGCTATCTTGTGAGATAAATTGTTGCATCCCCCATTTTACATACGAAAATGCATTAAAAAACACTATGATCATCAAAATAAACAGAAAAAAATAGCCGTCTCCCCTGCCTTCAACCTCTTGCTCCATATTCTCACCAACGTGACTGCTGTTGAGTTTCGCTATTCTGCCGGGATCAGGCCTTGAATTTGACAATTTTAAAAGCTTTTTTCCTCCAACTCAAAATTCAACACTCAAAACTCAACACTTTTTCATAAGCTTATAAGTGATACTATCCACAAGTGCCTGCCAACTGGCCTCTATGATATCATGTGAAACGCCAACAGTGCCCCATTTTTCTTCTTTGTCTCTGGATTCTATAAGGACCCTTACCTTTGCCCCAGTACCTGGACGTCCTGGAAGAACTCGCACCTTGTAATCAACAAGACTCATCTCTTTTAGTTCTGGATAAAAGGTCTCGAGGGCCTTCCTAATTGCATTGTCTAGGGCATTTACAGGCCCCTGGCCACATGCTGCTGTGTGCTCGGTCCTCCCTCCTACTCGAACCATTACAGTTGCCTCTGCCTGCGGAGGGTCTTCTTCCCTGCACTTTTGGTCAATGACCCTAAATGCAAGAAGGTCAAAGAATTTTTTGATCTGTCCCATGGCCTTTCTCATGAGGAGCTCAAAAGATGCCTCAGCGCCTTCGAACTGAAAGCCCTGGGCCTCGAGTTCCTTCAGCTTTGCAACTATCTCCATGACCACAGGATCTCTACTTTCAATGTCAAGGCCAAACTGCTTGGCCTTGGCAAGGACGTTGCTTTTTCCTGCAAGATCTGAAATCAATATCCGCTGTACATTTCCAACCAACTCAGGACGAATATGTTCGTAGGTTTCAGGATTTCTCTGAACAGCGCTAACGTGCACTCCTCCTTTATGGGCAAAGGCACTTTCACCAACATAAGGCTGATACTTATTAGGGGATAAGTTTGCTATTTCTGACACAAATCTCGATACTGAAGTGAGCATTGAGAGTTTTTTTCCGGCATTACACTCGTATTTCATCTTCAAGACAAGCCCAGGTATGATGGAACAAAGATTTGCGTTTCCACACCTTTCCCCAAAACCATTTATTGTGCCCTGGACATGAACGACCCCAAACCGAACTGCTGCAAGGCTGTTTGCCACAGCAAGCTCTGAGTCATTATGACAGTGAATTCCAAGCCTAATATGGTCGACCTCTTTAATCACCCTTTGAATAATCTGAGTAATCTCCTCAGGGAGAGTCCCGCCATTTGTATCACAGAGGACAATGCAGCTGGCCCCTGCCTCCCATGCCGTCTTAATGGTTTTTAAGGCATATTCTGGATTTGCCTTAAAGCCGTCAAAAAAGTGTTCTGCATCATAAAATACAGTCCGCCCCTGCTCCTTGAGCCACCTTACAGATCCGCCGATTAACTCGAGATTTCTCTCTAGGCTAATCCTCAGCGCATCTCTCACATGAATGTCCCATGTCTTGCCAAAGATAGTCACATGGGTGGTTTCAGCTTCTACAAGGGCTCTAAGAATAGGATCTTCACCTGGTTCAGAATATTTAGCCTGGTGGGTACTTCCAAAGGCAGTTATTATAGCGTGTTTGAGTGTATAATTTTTGATCTCTTTAAAAAAGGCCTCGTCCTTCGGATTTGAACCTGGCCATCCCCCCTCGATGTAGTCAATCCCAAACTCATCTAATTTTAAGGCAACTCTGACCTTGTCCTCTAAAGAAAGATTAAAATTCTCTGCCTGGGTCCCATCTCGGAGGGTGGTATCATAGATTTCAATCATCGCTCCTCCAGCCCAAAGCCCTCATGAAGGGCCCTTACTGCAAGCTCTGTATATTTTTCATCTATGACACATGAAACCTTTATCTCTGAGGTGCTGATCATGAGTATATTGATCCCGTGATTTGCCAGAATCTCAAACATCTTGCTAGCTACACCTGCATGATTCCTCATACCAACGCCTATTATAGACACCTTAGAGATGTCTGTGTCACCTTGGACCTTTTCAGCACCAATTTCCTTTGCAACACGTTTGACAATGTCAAGGGCGGTCTCATAATCTGGTTTTGGCACTGTAAAGGTCATGTCTGTTAAATCCCCTTCCCGGGTGTTCTGAATGATCATGTCCACCACTATATTTGCATCACTTATGGGTGTAAAAATCTTTGATGCTATACCAGGTCTATCAGGGACCTTGTTTATAGTGATCCGTGCTTCATTTTTACTATATGTAACCCCTGAAACCAGTATGGACTCCATGCTTTCATCCTCCTCTACTACCATGGTCCCTGGAGCATCTGTAAAACTGCTCCTGACGTGTATTGGCATGCCATATCGCATGGCAAACTCTACTGAGCGTATCTCAAGGACTTTTGCCCCAAGACTTGCCATCTCCAACATCTCTTCATAGGAAATCTTATCGATCTTTTTGGCCTTTGGGCAAATATTGGGATCAGTCGTAAACACCCCTTCAACATCTGTATAGATCTCGCACACATCTGCTCCAAGGGCCACTGCAAGGGCAACGGCAGTGGTGTCAGAACCACCGCGTCCTAGGGTAGTAATATTCTCACCCTCGGTTACCCCCTGGAAACCTGCAATCACAGGTATTATGCCAGACGCTAAGGCCTGTTTCAGTTTTTCTGCCTTGATATTCTCAATCCTCGCCTTTGTATGGGCCGAATCTGTCTCAATGGGCACCTGAAACCCAAGAAAAGACCTTGCCTCTACCCCTCTCTCTATACAGGCCATAGAAAAAAGGGCAATACTCACCTGTTCACCTGTGGCCATGAGGACATCAAGTTCTCGAGGATCGGGATGGGGTTGAATCTCTTTTGCAAGAGAAATGAGCCTGTTTGTCTCCCCTGCCATGGCAGAAAGGACTACTACTACATCATTGCCAGCCTCTTTAGTCTTAATTACCCTTTCCGCCACTCGCTTAATCCTCTGAAGGCTACCTACTGATGTCCCACCATATTTTTGAACAATAAGCGCCATTTATCTCTCAACCTCCTCGAGTTCTACCCCAAACTGGATCACTTCCAAAATGATGGAACCACCATTCCTCATCTGTCATTCCATCCTCATTTTTTGTTAGATCCATCTGGTATCTATCTGCAAAGTCCATTAGAAGTCTATATGCACTATTGATCCTCTGGAGTTCCTCCTCCAGGTCCCTTTTACCTGTATGGTCTGGGTGAATCTCTCTACATTTTTTCCTATAGGCCTCCTGTATCTCAATCCTACTTGTCTTAGGAGGAAGTCCTAGAAGCCTTCTCGCCTTTTCAATTTCCTTCCACCTTTGATCCAAATCCATAATTATTCTTCTCTCAACTAGCCATCCATCTATGTTCAAGGTTCAACATTCTGCGTTCCCAGGCAGTAGCATTTTAATTGCTCTTTGTGCCCGAAGGGCATGGCCGTTTATCCAACTCTGCCTTTGAATTCTTTTTAACCGAAATCGTGCAGTTGGCAAGTTTATCTACTAGGCCGACCCTGATTTTTTTAGTTTTTAGTTTTGAGTTTTGAGTGTTGAGTTTTAAGTTGAAGGAATAGGGTTATTAAACGTCGTTTACTCTAACTCACAACTCAATACCTCAACTTTCTGTGTTTGCATAATATATTGAAATCAAAAATGAAATATTGGTATTAAATCCGTAAGCGGTATTGTTGGGTTTCGCTTCGCTCAACCCAACCTACATAACTATAACTTCCTTCAACTCAAAACTCATAACTCAAAACTCAACACTTATAATAGGCCCTTTCCTTTTTTAACTATGCATAATAATATGTTTATCTATGGCGGGAAAATCAGCTCGATACATAATAGGAATAGATCTAGGGACAACCAATTCTGCTGTAGGCTATGTTGATCTTGCAGATGCAAGCCCAGAGGCCATTCACATAAAAAGTTTCGAGATCCTACAACTTGTAGGTGAAGGCCATATAGGCAAAAGATTCACACTGCCGTCTTTCTTGTACTTGCCTGATGAAAAAGAAAGGTTGTCAGGCACACTTTCCCTCCCCTGGGACAAGACCCCCAAACATATCACTGGTGAGTTTGCAAGGACCCGCGGACTCGACCTTCCTGGTCGCATGGTGTCATCTGCAAAAAGTTGGTTATGTCACGGAGGAGTTGAGCGCAAAGCAAAAATACTACCGTGGGGGGTAGACGATGTAGTAGAAAAGGTATCGCCAGTTGAGGCATCAAGTGCCTACCTTCATCACATGCGCAAGGCATGGAACCACGTAATGGATGCACCTATGGAGGAGCAGGACGTGGTTCTAACAGTTCCAGCCTCGTTTGATGAAGTGGCAAGAGAGCTGACTCTAGAAGCAGCCAAAGAGGCTGGATTAAAGAACGTCACACTTTTGGAAGAACCTCTGGCAGCTTTCTATGCCTGGCTGTCCTACAACGAAGATCGCATTGAATCCCTATTAAAAGAGGGAGATCTCATACTGGTCTTTGATGTTGGCGGTGGTACAACGGACTTCACTCTAGTCCGTTGTAATATTTCACAGGGTAAAATTCAGCTTGAACGTCAAGCTGTAGGTGATCATCTCCTCTTAGGAGGTGACAACATTGATCTTGCCCTCACTGCCAAGGCTGAAAAGGCACTTGGTAAAGAGCTGAAACCCTTAGAATGGCAGGGCCTCCTCAATCAAATCCGAGCCATTAAGGAACGATTACTAGAAGATCCCAATAAAGAGTCAGAGTTGGTGAGGATTGCTGGGCGTGGAAGGGGCCTGGTTGCTGGAACCTTAACCGCTGAAATTAAGAGGACAGAGGTTTTAAAAGATATACTCGAAGGCTTTTTCCCAGAAATACCCTTTGACGAACCATTGGATACAAAGAAAGAGGCTGCCCTCAGAGAAATGGGGCTCCCTTTTGAGAGTGACCCTGCAGTCACTCGACACCTTCTTAGATTCATAAAGATCCATGGCCAAGGAGTGCTTCCCAACTATGTCTTATTCAACGGTGGTGCACTCAAACCAGAACCAATCAGGGAAAAACTACTTAATGTGATTTCTTCTTGGGCTGGGACTAAAGTTAAGGCCCTAACAAGTGAATCTTTAGACCTTGCCATCAGTAGGGGGGCTGCCTATTACGGCCTTTCAAAATTGGGGCTTGGACTAAAAGTTGGCGGGGGGATTCCACGGGCATATTACATTGGGGTTAAAGGGGATAAAGGAGAATCAAAAAAGGCTGTTTGCGTACTAGAGCGTGGGACTGAAGAGGGGAGCGAAGTAGAGGTACCCCGAACTTTTAAGGCCATTACAAATCAGCCAGTCTCCTTTAAACTTTACAGTTCCACCACTAGGAAGGGGGATTCAATAGGAGCAGTGGTAGAGGCTGGTGAACTCCACGAGCTTCCCCCACTAGTTACTGTATTAAGATATGGGAAGAAAGGAGCCCAAAAAGAGATACCAGTCAATGTAAGAGCGACTGTTACAGCTATAGGCACCTTGGAACTGTTTTGTGTGTCATCTCAAAGTCCACATCGATGGAGACTCCAGTTTGATCTGAGGGCACAGGAAAAGGCCAGAGCCAAAACCATGCCCCAAGAAAATGTTATAGAGGGAGTAAGAGTAAAGCAAAAACAGTCAACCCAAGAAGAGGCTCTCTCACCTGCAGACAAAAAGGCAATAGAAGAGGCAGAAAGAGTCTTAAAAGAATTTTTTGACGGTTCTAAAAAAGGTATGTCCCTAACAAAGGTCCTCCAGGATTTAATAGGGATGGAAAAGAATCTTTGGACGCTCCCTTTGCTTAGGGCCATTACCGACATACTTTTAAAACTTGAAAAAAAGAGGGCACTCAGTCCCTCGCTCGAAGCTCAGTGGTTTAATTTAACAGGTTATACCTTGAGACCTGGGATTGGAGACTCCGTGGATCCATGGCGAATCAAATCTATTTGGCCTATCTGGTTTAAAGGACTTTATTTCCCAAATGAATTGTCAGACCGGCTACAGTGGTGGATCTTTTGGAGAAGGGTCTCTGCAGGATTAACTCCTGGTCAACAGGAACAGATCTTCGGGCAGATTTCTAAGGTACTTTTTTCAAAGACCAAGGGGAAAAGGGGAAAGAGGGGACCTAAGACACCAAAGCTTTCAAATGAAGAGAAAAAGGAAATTTTGTTCCTAGTAGGGGCCCTGGAAAAAATTGGCCCACAAAACAAAGTCAATGTAGGAGAACTTATCCTTGAAGAACTTGCCAAGAAAAAGATAATTAGACCACAAGATCCCCATGTCAAAGCAAAAATCTGGCTCCTTGGAAAGATTGGGGCGAGATCACTATTTTATGGCCCACAGGAACGTACGGTTTCACCAAACATTGTCTCAAGGTGGCTCAAAAGACTTAGGACCTTTAATATCGAACCCTCACAGTCCTTTTTCAGAGCAATGGTCTCCATGGCCAGATTTACAGGAGACAGAGCACGAGACCTCACAAGAGAAGACAGGGAAGATACACGCCTGTGGCTACAGGCTCTTGGGGCAAATGATGAGTTGACGCGACCAATCGTAGAACTAGTTCCCCTTGAAGAAGAAGATAGATCTTACTCTTTTGGTGAAGAATTACCCCTAGGACTGGTCCTCGAAGACTAAAATTTAACTGTTAATAGGGCTAATTGATAGGCAGTTGCTGTAAAACAGCTCTTCTTTAAAGGACGGACAGGCTGTCCCAGATGCTGGATAAAAGATGTCAAGACCCTCAATTGAAGTAAAATAGGCCATGTTAGCACTTACTCTAAATTAGGTGGTGATCTATGGCATATAAGATCTTTTCATTTTTATTTTTAGCTGTGGGAATTTGGGCCATTATGGATGGAAGCATTCGAGCATTAGAGGGCATTAAGGCAAAATCGTGGCCTATTGCGAAGGGGAGAATTCTCATATCACGATATGAACAATGGCGGACCACAAAAGACGTTCGTGTTGCAGGACTTTGTATAGATATTCAGTACCTCTACCAAGTTGGAGATAAAATCTTTGAAGGCAATAGACTAAATACGGGATGGAGATGTTTTGGAAACCAAAGGCACATTGAAGATGTGTTAAAAAAATATCCCTCGGGAAAGGAAGTAACTGTTAGATACAACCCAGATGATCCTGAGCAGTCACTACTTGAACCTGGTATTGATTGGACGTGTTTTTTTCTTTGGGGAATCGGTTTAATATCTATATCAGTTGGATTGCCTCTCTTTCGGCGCTCAATCAGACGCTAATCAAGCATTGTACTTTCTACTTACCTTTTCTTACCGTAAAAATACCCGTTGGGATAATTCGCATGGTACATTATGCAGTAACAGGTAGAAGGCAGAAGGTAGAAGCAAGCCCTGCATGGACAAAAGCCTGTGGCTGAAGGGCAAAGACGCTATATAAACTTCAAGGTTCAAAGTTCTCTTAATTCAACTCAAAACTTCTATAAAGGTCTTTCTTCCTTCAACTCAAAACTCAAAACTTTTATACAGGGTGACAACTTTCATTCGTCATGAAAGTTTACCGTAAAAATACCTCTATCACCCTATGCAGGACCGAGAGAGCCCCTTCTAACTCCCCCACAGGCAATTACGTTTCATCTAAAACTTCTCTAATCTTTTTGGCCAATGATCTAAAGTCAAATGGTTTGTGGATGAAATTGACCCTCTTTTCCAAAACCCCATGGCGTGAAATGACATTCTCAGTATAACCAGAAGTAAATAATACTTTGATATCAGGGATATTTTTTCTTATATTTTCATACAAATCCTTTCCATTTGTCCCTGGCAGTACTATATCTGTAAATAAAAGATCTATATCTCCTACATGCATGTTTGCTATTTCAGTGGCTTCCTGAGCATTCCTTGCCCTTAACACTTTATAACCAAGGCGCTCAAGTAGGCCTGACACCGTATCGAGCACAAAGGAGTCATCTTCTACTACTAGCACTGTCTCTCCTCTGGAGCAGGCAACTTCCTTGTCATTTTTCAAGTCATTGACATCTGAAATACCTTCATCCATTGGTATTGTAGGCCAATAAATTTTAAATGTAGTACCCTTTCCCTGGTCACTGTACAGCCTTATATGGCCTCCACTTTGTTTTACAATGGAATAGACCATAGACAGTCCTAGTCCTGTCCCTTTTCCCTTGGGTTTGGTGGTAAAGAAAGAATCAAATACGTATGGAATTATCCTTGGATCAATCCCCTCCCCAGTATCAGAGACTATCATTATAACGTATTCTCCTGGCTCAATACCAAGCTTTGCTGAGACTGTTTCATTTTCTATAATGGTCTTTCCAGTCTCTATCTGTAGGACTCCACCGTTTGGCATTGCATCACGGGCATTTATTGCCAAATTCACTAAAATTTGTTCAACTTGGCCCTTGTCTGCATAAATTAATCCAATATCAGGATTCAAAAACGTCTTGAGATAGACATCTTCTCCTAGAAGCTTTTTCAGCATGTCCTCCAGGCCTAAAACCACCTTATTGAGATTTACTGGCTCCAAACGAACCATCTCATTTCTACTAAAAGTCAGTAACTGCTTAGTCAGCGCACCCGTCCTTTCTACGGCAGCCAAGATTCTCTTCAAATTTTTTCTTGTATTTTCTTGATCTGACAAATCAATTAGGGCGAGTTCAGCTCCACTTCTCACTGCCGTAAGGAAATTGTTTATATCATGAGCAAGGCCCCCCACCATACGTCCAACTGCCTCCATTTTTTGGGCCTGGAAAAGTTGTTGTTCAAGCCTCCTCATATCAGTGACGTCAATTCCCATACACAAGACAAGAGTCTTTCCCTGAAGTCCCTCCACCTGTATGCAATTCCAAATTATTTGCCTCAAACGGCCCTCTTTGGTCTTGAGAGAAAATTCTACCCCTGGAGCAAAGTTACCCTCTTTTACGATCTTACAATGATCTTGGATCCTAGCTTGTTCTTCTTCGGGTATAAATAGTTCGATAAAATCTTTCCCCAATACTTCATCTCTTTTATACCCAGAAACCTTTTCACATTGCTCATTGAATAGCTGAATTTTTCCGTCTTCAATTCCGAGAATTATCATTGGAGCGTGCTGGACTATTGATTCAAGAAACTTTGCACATTTTTCAACTGTCTCTTCGACTTCTTTTTGGCTTGTAATATCTGTGAGGATACACAAACACCCTATTTGGCCTTCCCCTAAGTCAATGGGAGATGTTTTGATTGAATACCACTTTTTCTCCAGCTCATTATAGGCCTCGACCTGATTGGTCTCGCCAGCAAATGCCCTGTCCATATGACACCAGGGACACTGTCTATCTCTACCATAGAGGACCTCAAAACATTTCTGACCCTCCACATCGAGGCCCCTTGCATCCCTTAATGCCTTATTTGCAAATAGGATTCTCTTTTCAAGATCGCACACCATGCAATAAGAACTTACTATGTTTATAATATCACGAAAAAAATTTTTACTATCTAGCAAAACAACCCCCAAAATATCATCAATCTCTCTATCTCATGATGCTATTTTCGGAAGAAATTAAAATTTCTTTAGTGCACCTTAATATTATTTTTAAGGAATTTCTAGTTTGGTGATTTTTTTAACGAAGAGAGGAAGGCGTCTTTACAGGTATGACTGCAAAAATAATAGTATTTCCCTTTTAATTTCAAAACAATAGCATCTTTTTTGGGGATATATACTCCACAGATTGGATCTTTCACAAGTTCATCAACGAGGGCATCACTGCTAGCAGTTGTACCATTTTTACCATAATAATCAGCTTCTTTTCTTTTAGAAGTTAACTGAGACGAAAGAATTTTAACAGCATAGTAACACAGAAATAAAAGCGCCAGAAATAAGATTAGCCTCATGAAATCTCCTCAATGCCCCTTAAATCGATATCTTTCATAAGATCAGTTATGCTTTTACCCCAGGGCCTCAGAACAAGGCCTCCAGCGATCTCGGACCATGGCACCAATACAAATGCCCTTTGCGAAAGCCTTGGATGGGGAATCTTGAGATCATACTCCCAAATTATACAATCTGAATAATACAGAATATCTACATCTAATTCTCGGTCTTTTCCCCGTGCTCTGTCCCTTCCGAAGGCCCTCTCAAGGTCCAGACAAAGCTCAAGCAAGCTCCTTGGCCCTAACTCTGTTCGTATTTCACACACAGCATTTACAAACCAGTTGAGCGAATCCATTCCAACTGGTGCTGTTTTATAGAGTCTAGAGTGTGAAGAGAGATCTGTTAGAGGGAGACTTCCAATTCTTGAAATTGCAGACAACACATTCTGTTTTGGATCTCCAAGATTTGATCCTAGGCCAAGATAACATAAATGAGTCCTTCCCATGAATACCTCTTAAACGCTCACAGGGCGCACCATTTGCCTCGTGATTGAGGTCTAAACATCAAGATGTCCTACTACTATTTTCAAATGGGCTCACATCTGTTAGGCCCTGCAAGCGCGTAAAGCTAGGCCTTTACAGGCGCCATGGCCCTGACCGCTGGTTTGTCTCAGAGAACCTTACGTAACCTGTCTCCCACCTCTTTCATGCGTTCCTTTGAAACCGTAAGGGCCATGCGCACAAATCCCTCTCCAGGATCTCCAAAACCATTTCCTGGAGTGCAAACTATACCCGCTTCATCTAATAACAGAGATGCAAAGGACTGAGAAGTATGACCATTTGGCACTTTCAACCATAAATAAAACGTAGCCTTTGGCATGGGTGGGTTCAGTCCAACACCTTTAAGTGATTCCACAAGCGCGTTTCGCCTCTCCTCATAAATCTTCCTCATTTCCTCCACACAGGACTGATCACTCATAAGAGCAGTTGCTGCTGCAGCTTGAATAGCCTCAAACTGACCTGAATCAGCATTGGATTTAACGGTTTTAAGCCCTCTAATGAGCTCTTGATTTCCAACAGCGAAACCTATCCTCCAACCAGTCATGTTGTATGTCTTAGAGAGAGAGTGAAACTCTAAACCAACATCCATTGCCCCTGGTGTCTCAAGAAAACTCGGGGCCTTGTATCCATCAAAGGTCATCTCTGAATAGGCGGCATCATGACAGACTATTATCTTGTGTTGCTTGGCAAAGGAAACCACCCTCTCAAAGAACTCTGGAGTTGCCAGAGCTGCTGTTGGGTTGTTGGGATAATTTAGCCAAAGTATCTTGGCACGTTCGAGGATGTCTTGTGGAATGGAATCAAGATCAGGCAAAAATCCATTTTCTTCATAAAGAGGTAGATAGTAGGTCTGTCCTCCTGCAAATAATGTCCCTATATGATAAACAGGATAGCCAGGAGTCGGGACGAGGACCACATCCCCAGGATTTAAAAATGCCATAGGGAAGTGAAATATGGCCTCCTTTGAACCAATAATGGCAGTAATCTCTGTATCAGGATCTAGATCAAGACCGAAGCGCCTTTTTACAAAAGTGGCTGCAGCCTCTCTAAAGGACTGCATTCCATTAGAAGAGGGATATCTATGATAAGATGGATTTTTGACGGCCTCCATCATCTTTTCCACAATAAATGCAGGCGTTGGGATATCAGGATCTCCAATGCCCAAATCAATAACGTCTACGCCCCGCTTAATTGCCTCATTCTTTTTTCTATCCAGTTCTACAAAAAGATATGGTGGAAGTTTTTTTAGCCTATCTGATTGCGTAAATTCCATAAGCTACTCCTCTTTTACCTTGTTTTTTAACTCTCCGATTCCCTCTATCTCTACAGTTACTTCATCTCCTGGCTTTAGTGCCGAAACTCCCTTTGGTGTCCCAGTTGCAATAATATCTCCGGGTTCTAAGGTCATAATTGAGGAAATAAAGCTTAATAAGCTTTGTGGAGAATGAATTAGGTTAGAAAGTGTGGAATCCTGCTTGATCTGGCCGTTTACTCGACAGCGAACCCCTTGATTTTTGGGCTCAAATTCAGTTTCAATCCATGGACCAATAGGACAAAATGTATCGAAACTCTTTGAACGCGTAAACTGTATATCTTTTTTTTGCAAATCTCTCGCTGTAACATCATTTAGGCACGTAAATCCCAAGACATAATTCATTGCCTCTTCTGGACTTACGTCTTTTGCCCTTTTGCCTACTACCACTGCAAGCTCTGCCTCGTGATCGACCCTTTGGGACTGACGTGGAATCACTATCTCTTCGTAAGGGCCAATTACCGACGAAGGGGGTTTAAGAAAAATAAGGGGTTCTTCTGGTAGTTCCATACCCAGCTCTTTGGCATGATCCCTATAATTTAGGCCTACGCAAACAATCTTTGAGGGAACACAAGGGGCAAGGAGGGTGACCTCATCCAGGGGATAAGTTTCTGAGGTCCCGACTATCATACCTACAAAGGGATCAGCAACGATCACCCTGACATAATCCCCGCGATGTAACCCATATTTTGGCGTTGAATTTTCTTTGATATGGAATCTAACTATCTTCATTAAACCGCCCTCAACGGTAGTTTTGAGTGTTGAATTGAAGGAAAAGAACCTTAAAAGATTTTATTCCTTTAACTCAAAACTCATCACTCAAAACTCAACACTTTTAAACGGTCTTAAGTATGTGCTAAGACCAGCTCATGTTTGCCAGGCTCCAGTCAGAGCCTCCTGCTATTTCAACCCTAATACATCATGCATATCATATATGCCTGGTTCTTTGCCAACTATCCACATGGCAGCCCTTACAGCACCCTTTGCAAAGGTATCGCGGCTAGAGGCCCTATGGGTTAGCTCTATCCTCTCGCCAATACCGGCAAAAAGCACTGTATGTTCACCCACTATATCCCCTCCGCGAATGGTTTGGACTCCAATTTGCTTGGAAGGCCTTTCTCCAATAATACCTTCTCGACAAAACCTCGCGCATTCCTCTGTATCCCAACCCATAGCCTTGGATGCAACATCCAGGAGCTTTATTGCGGTTCCGCTCGGGGCATCCTTTTTCATCCTGTGGTGGGCCTCGATTATCTCAATATCATAGCCTTCGCCCAGGACCTTTGCCGTAAGCTCCACTAGTTTATAAAGGAGATTTATGCCTGTACTCATATTATAGGCCTGGACCAGGGGGAAATTCTCCTTTGCAAGACCATGAATTTCATCAAGTTCTTCCTTGCTAAAACCAGTGGTACCTAAGACCATTGGCTTTTTATTGTGAGCTGCAATCTTGACGTGGTTTAAGGATGCCTCATGGAAAGTAAAATCTATTATCACATCTCCTTTTTCTATAACCTTTTCCAGGGAATCCTCAATCCTCACTCCAATCTCACCAATTCCAGCCACTACCCCTGCATCCTTGCCTACATCCTGACTTTCTGGATGTTCAAAGGCGGCCCCCAGTTCAATCCCTTCTGTGTCATTGATTATGTTGATTATCCTTCCCCCCATTCGACCAGCTGCACCCGCTACGATCGCCTTAATCATTACAGTCTCCTCCTTTCTTTTAGAGATTAAACCCAAATCTTCAACAATCCGTAGTCAGTCGTTATATAAGCTTATACTGACTCAAAACTGCTTTTAACTTCTCCACGTTCTCTTCCTGCATGGGGGCAAGGGGAAGCCTTACTTCAGGGCTCTCTATCTTGCCCATGAGATACAGGGCCTGTTTTGCTGGTACGGGATTCGTTTCGATAAAAAGGGCGTTAAACATGTCAAAGAGTTTATAGTGAAGTTTTTTGGCCTTCTCCCACTCTCCAGCAAGGCATGCATCCATCATACGTGCCATTTCCTTTGGCATTACGTTAGAAGTCACTGATATGACTCCTTTGGCCCCAAGAGCCATTGTTGCATAACTTGTTGGATCATCTCCTGAAAGGACTATAAATTTGGAGCCGCAGAGCTTTATGACTTCAGAGACCTGCTTTAGATTTCCACTGGCCTCCTTTATGCCCACAATGTATTTCAACTTTGACAGACGAGCAACCGTTGAAGGTAAAAGGTTTACGCTTGTCCTGCCAGGAACATTGTAGAGAATTATTGGTATTTTCACCTCTTCTGCTACGGTCTTGTAGTGTTGATAGAGGCCCTCTTGAGTGGGCTTGTTATAATATGGGGTTACCATAAGGATGGCATCTGCCCCAGCCTTCTTAGCAAATCTTGCAAGATCAAGGGATTCCTCAGTATTGTTTGAACCTGCACCCGCTATTACTGGCACTCTCCCCTTCACCTGGTCAATGCATATTTCAATAACACGTTTATGTTCATCATGACTTAGAGTGGCAGACTCACCTGTGGTTCCAACTGGTACAATGGCATGAGTACCACTTTTTATATGCCAGTCTATCAGTTCCCTATATGCCTTTTCATCAATCTCGCCATCCTTAAATGGAGTAACAATGGCTACTATTGCCCCCTTTATCTCCTTTTTCCCTTTGGAATTAGACTTTTTGGCCCCTGTTTTACAACTACGTTTGGCACAGCTCATGACAAATCCTCCTCAATATTTTTACCTGAATCCTGAAATTACCGAGCCTGTCAATGAGACGAGGCGAACATATCGCGATCTATCCTACAGGATCCAGGTTTTAAACCTAAACGATCATATCTCCATTTAACTCTCCAGAATATACAATTATGGCCTCTCCCTCAAGAAATACATCCTTTACACCTTCTTGTGTCAGCTCAAAAAAGACTTTTAACTTTTCTCCACCCCATGTCTCCACTGTAATAGGGGGCACGCATTTCATGGACAGAGCACAACTTATGGCGCTGGCAACCGCCCCAGTACCGCAGGCATGGGTTTCGTCCTCCACGCCCCTTTCGTAGGTGCGCACAACAATGTAGTTTTCCTTCCTAATCTCAACAAAATTACAGTTTGTACCCTGTGGCTGAAACTTCTTATGGTGACGAATTAGGCGTCCAATTTCATAAACTGGTACTGCCTGGACGTCTTCAACAATCTGGACAAAGTGGGGGACTCCGGTATTCAAAAAACTGCCTGTAATAACCTGATCCCTGACATCTAGAGTCAGTTCTCTTTCCAATATTTCTGGAGTAGGCAGCTCAAGCTTCACTCTTTTGCCATTGATGCTTGCGTGAATTATTCCCGCTAAAGTCTCAAAAGAGAGTTCACTTCCAGCTATTCCCGTCTCAAAGGCAAACCTTGCAGCACATCTACCCCCATTGCCACACATCTCTGCCTCGCTCCCATCAGCATTATAGAAATACCACTTGAAATCCGCTTGCTCTGATTCACAAATAAGGATTAGGCCGTCAGCACCAACACCAAATTTTCTCCTACAAAGGATCTTTGCAACCTCATTTGCCTTTTCAAGGGGGACGACCATGGAGCGATTGTCTACTAGGATGAAGTCATTTCCACTACCGTGCATCTTTTTAAAAGAAATTGGCTTATTCATGGAAAAAGGTCTCTCCTCTAATAAGATCATCAAAGGTCTCGCGCCTTCTCACCACCTTAAACTTATCTCCATAGACCATTACTTCTGCCACCCTTGGTCTGGAATTATAATTTGAACTCATGGTAAAACCATAAGCCCCTGCGCTCCTTATGGCCAAGAGATCTCCCGGATTTACCTCTGGCAAAGACCGTGATCTCGCAAAAAAATCTCCTGTCTCACATATTGGCCCTACCACATCGAAGGTAGACATTTTTGCATCCTGCTCCACTACTGGTACTATCTCATGAAAGGCCTTATAAAGGCTTGGCCTGGCCAGATCATTCATTGCGGCGTCTACCACCAAAAAGGCCTTCTTAGGTGTCTTTTTCTTATATAAAACTTTGGTGACCAAAATGCCTGCGTTGCCGCAGATACTCCTTCCTGGTTCAAGAATCAATTTTAAATCCCTCGAACCTATGGTCGTCTTCAATGCCTTGACATATTCCTCTGGGAGCGGTGGGCTCTCATTGTCATATTTGATGCCAAGTCCTCCGCCCATGTCGAGGTATTCTATCTTGATACCCTTTTTCTCCAATTCATCCACGAGACTCAATACCCTCTTCAAGGCATCAACAAAGGGACTTACTTCAGTAAGCTGGGATCCAATATGACAACTTATCCCCCTTATGAGAAACTCCTCATTCCTAGAGGCATACTCGTAAGCCCTTCTTGCCTCATCTACTGGCAACCCAAACTTATTTTCTTCAAGACCTGTAGATATATATGGATGAGTTTTTGGATCTACGTCAGGATTCACTCTAAAAGAAATTGGGGCGGCCTTTCCAATTGTCCTGGAAACCTCTCCGATCTTTTCAAGTTCACCAGTTGATTCCACATTAAACATTAAAACCCCTGAATTAAGGGCCTCTTTTATCTCCTCTCCAGTCTTGCCAACCCCTGAATAAACAATCCTCGAAGGACTGATACCTGCCTTGAGTGCCCTAAACAACTCGCCACCAGAGACTATATCTGCCCCTGCTCCAAGTTCTCCTAAGAATCTCAAGACAGCTAGGTTGCTATTTGCCTTAACTGCAAAACATACAAGGTGAGGAATGCCATGAAGGGCGTCTTCATACGCCTTAAAATGCCTTTCCAGGGTCTTTGCACTGTATAAATAAAACGGAGTGCCAACCTCTTTTTCAATATCTAAAACTCTACAGTCCTCACAATATAGTTCCCCATTTTTAAAATCAAAATAGTCCATACGCCTCAATCCACCTCGAGCTTAACTCTATTTGAGGGAGGCCCTTCAATAGGGTGAGGTCCTGAACTCACAATTGTCACCCAATAGGTATATGTACCTTTTGGGAGCTTGGTAGTGTCTTTGAATTGATTGTATCTTAAGGGTTCTCGATTCAAGACCTCAACAAGTCCTTTAGGCCCCCGCCTATAAACTCTGAACCCCTGCCCTTCACCTAGTTTTGCCTCCCAGTGAAGCTCTATACCATCTTTTCTTGGCACTGCAACTAGTTCCTCTGGAACAGCAATTTCACCTTTGGACTGTTCCTCAAGGGCAATCATCTCCAGTGACTCTAGTCCTGGAATAGGGGTCTGGCCAAATTTAAATATTGGCTCTATCTTATAAACATAGTCTTCATTTGAGCTCACATTTCTATCAATAAAATGAGTTGATTTATAATCTTCTTCTAAAAGCCTCCAATTTTTTTCATTTATTCTCCGCCTAAATATTTTATATACGAGCCTTGAAAGTTCTTTCTGGCCAACGAGTGTCCCATCTTCAAAATAGACCGGAGGTCGCCATTTGATTTCTACCACCCCATCTTTTCTATCAACGCCAATGGCTATGGGAACACTTGGCGGCGGATGCCATGAAAAGCTCACCTCATTTGAGAATTCACTCTTTGAAAACAACCCCTTAACTGTCCTAACCTTATAAAAATATCGGCCTCCACGGACCAGAGTTCGATCCTCATAGGCCATTGTAATACCCCTTTTAAGCTTGCCCTTAAAGGGAATCCAAACCGGATTTTTAAAACGTCTAGGACATTCTAAACAACTATTGTCAGCACCAAAGGCCTTAAAAACCTCAAAGCCCTTTAATCCAACGATAGGACTTCCGTCTACATTCTTTACGGGCACTCCCCATGAAAGCACTACTCCATCCTTAGTTATAGTGTACTTAACGTCTTTGGGAGGCATCGGCTTTAAAGTGCCTGGTGGTACAGGAGGACTTTTCCTTCCACACCCCGGTGTCACAGCCAGAAGTAATGCAATTAATACATATATCCTGACAGGAGGTGCTAGAACTCTGCCAGCCAACGCTCTGCCTCCTCAATGGCCTTTAACACCTGATCAGGAGAGGTACCTCCGTATGAATTCCTTTTTTTGATAGAGCCATCAATACTCAAACGTTCAAAACAGTCCTCTTCAATCACTGAAGAAAAAGACCTGAGCTCATCTAAATCTAAGTCCCATAGCTCTTTGTTGTTCTCTATACAATAGGCCACTACACGCCCTACTACCTCATGAGCAGTCCTAAAAGGAACCCCTTTTTCTACCAAATAGTCTGCGAGATCAGTCGCTGTAAGATATCCGCTTTTTAACGCCTGGTTAAGACGTTCTTTTTTGGGAACCATCCCCCTCAAGACCCCTTCCATGACCTCTACACACGATCTCACTGTATCGCATGCATCAAAAAGGGGCTCTTTGTCCTCTTGAAGATCCCGGTTATATGCCATGGGAAGCCCCTTTATGAGGGTCAAAATGGCAACAAGGTCCCCTATAACCCTGCCGGTCTTTCCTCTAATGAGTTCAGGACAGTCAGGATTCTTTTTCTGAGGCATGATGCTCGAACCAGTACAAAAACTATCAGGTAGCTCAACAAAAGAAAATTCTTCACTACTCCAAAGAATAAGTTCTTCTGAAAGCCTGCTTAAATGAATCATTATGAGGCTCGCACAGAAGATAAACTCTGCCACAAAATCCCTATCAGATACTGCATCCATACTGTTACGAGTCAATCCAGAAAACCCTAATTCTTCCCGAACATATTCCCTATCGATTGGAAAATCTGTTCCTGCTAGTGCTGCAGAACCAAGAGGGCACACATCAACACGCTTCAATGTATCCCTTAAGCGTTCTCTGTCTCGTCTGAATTGTTCAAAATAGGCCATCATATGATGCGACCACAGGACTGGTTGTGCGTGCTGGAGGTGAGTAAAGCCAGGCATTGCATATCCCATATATTCCTTGGCCTGATAAAGAATAGCACCTTGCAACGAGGCCAAGGCCTTATCCAGGGAGTTTATCTCATCTTTGAGATAAAGTCGGATATCAGTTGCTACCTGATCATTCCTGCTTCGAGCTGTATGAAGTCTCTTTCCAGGCTCTCCTATGAGCCGTGAGAGCTCTGCCTCAATGTTCATGTGAACATCTTCAAGTTTTTGATCCCAATGGAACTCGCCTTTGTCAATTTTTTCTTTGATGACACTGAGCCCCTCAACAATTCGCTCAGCATCATCCTTTGAGATGATGCCCTGTTTGGCCAACATCCTGGCATGGGCCATACTGCCTTTTATGTCCCACCTATAGAGCCTTTTATCAAAGCTTACACTTTCAGTAAACCTTTCCACAAGTTCATGAGTCGATTCTTTAAACCGCCCTCCCCACGGCTTTTTTGCCATAAAAGCCCCCTTTCAAAATAATGGTTATTATTCCAGAGAATCAATTTATCAACAAGAGAAAATCCTTATGGACATAAAAAAGCCTGCCCAATCATTTCAAAAGGACAGGCCTTTTTAGCCCTTTTAACTTACATAGTTTTATAAAAGCCTATATGGATAGGCCCTCTTTGTCCACTCGCTGTCTGGAAAATTTTTTGTCAAATCTTCATAAGCCTCTTTTAACGGCTTTGGATCTTGAGTCAACTTATACTGAACAACGCCCTTTAAAAATAGCGCTTCAGGAGTAAAATCACTTTTTGGATATTGAATCACTATGTGTTCAAACCATTTCAAGGCCTCTTTCAGTTCATCTTTCTCAAAATAGCCCTTCCCAATTCCAAGATTCAATGATGGAATGAGCTCTTCTGAAGAAAGAAATCCCACTGTTCGGTGGTGCTCTTTCCCTGAATCATCAAGCGTAATTATGGTAGGGGTCCATTTCACATTGAATTCTTCTGAAAGTGGTTTTGCATCAAAGGCTATTCTTACCGGTATAAAATTTGATTCAATAAATTCTACAACCTTATTATCTGGAAACGTAACTGCCTCCATCTGTTGACAACCAATTCATCCAGGATTAAAAAAATCCAGGAGCACAAACTTTCCTTCATTTTTGGCCATCTCCAAGGCGTTTTCCAAGGAATCTTGCCATGAGACCACTTTTGACATAACTGCCCTCCTAATTTTATTTGCTATAAAAAATTATATATTTCACTTTATGAGAGTCAACAAATATGACTGTCTGTTTTATGAGAACGGAATTTTTAATATAAAAGATATGCCTGTCGCATCTCACAAAAGGCTTCCTGATCTCGTCTAAGGACCTCTCTCAATCCAGTAGAATCCATACCATCCTCAACTAGCATTCTTATCTCCTGTTTTCCAATGAGGAGGTCCATTGGAAGCCTTTCAAATTCGTACTCATAGGGAGGGAGTTTATATGAAAAATCATCTTTAAAATGTCTCATGACAACGGATAATAGTGTAAGTGTGAACAAATAAGGTTCAAACTTATACCTATCTATCACATGAATTTGAACGCCCTTACAAGTTTCTCCGTGCCATTTATGAAAAGTGGGCTCAAAGTATTGAGGTCTCAAATAAAAACCTTTTAGATCAGAACCTTCCATTTCTCTCGAAATTACCTTGATATCAAGATACGGTGCACCAAACACCTCAAAAGGCCTAGTCGTACCTCTACCTTCTGAAAGATTAGTGCCTTCTAAAAGCACCTGCCCTGGGTAAACCAAAGCAGTATCAAGAGTCGGCATATTCGGAGAAGGCCATACCCACGGAAGTCCTGTTTCGTCAAAATACATTCGCCTATTCCATCCAGCCATTTTGATAACTTTGAGATCAAGATCCAGGCCGAATTCCCTTCTTAAATAGAGTGCGATCTCTCCAATAGTCATGCCGTGGCGCATGGGGATCTGGGCCATCCCTACGAAAGAAAAGAAATCTGGGCTAAGCAGATTGCCCTCTACCCTTTCGCCTCCTAAAGGATTTGGCCTATCAAGGACCACCACCTTAATACCAGCCTTTGCTGCCTCCTTCATGCAAAGACACATGGTCCAAATATAGGTATAGACACGAGTACCCACATCCTGAAGGTCTATTATAAGACAGTCAATATTTGAAAGACTGTCAGTACTGGGTTTACGCCTCTTTCCATACAGACTAAACACAGGGATACCCAAATCCTCATCGATCATGTCTTCTGACTCCACCATATTATCCTGCTTGTCTGCATAGAGACCATGCTGCGGCGAAAAGAGGCACTTTAAATCCTTACCAAACAATTCAAAAAGGATATTTTTTGCCTGCCTTAGTCTAGAGTCTATTGAGGCCTGGTGACACAAAAGACCTATTCGTAGACCTTTTAATGGTCTTGGATCTAAAGCCAAACTCTCAAGTCCTGTTACAACCTTTGCCATCTCTCTTTGCACCTTTTTTTAATAATCCCAAATTATGCACTGCAAAAGGGGACAAACTGAATTTTTCATATAAGGATATGCAAATTCGAAATTCGAAGCACGAAATCCAAAACAGGGGGCAGCCCAGCAGACCAGTGGACGGGCAGTGGACCCCCTGTGGGACAAGGCCTCACTAGACGGACATGCTCCGCTAGGCCGAGCCTAATTTTTTTAGTTTTGAGTGTTGAGTTTTAAGTTGAAGGAATAGGGCTATTAAACGTTGCTTCCTCTAACTCAAAACTCATAACTCAAAACTCAACACTTTTAAATGGATGCCAGCTAGTCCGGCCAAGCGGAGCGCTGAGGAAAAAGCGAGACCATGTTCCGTTTGGAGCGCCTCCGCCATCCCATCCAACGCCATTCCAGCCACCCCAATCCCATCTAATTTCATCCCATCCCATTCGTTACTGATAATAAAATCTAACCGACCACAGGACACTCAAGATACAAGGGAAAGGACGCCAAGACTATTATCCCGGATTATGCACTTCAAATGCCTGAAGAAAGTAATTTCTATGAATTATTGCATAGTTAACATGCATCGATTCCCGTTGTGCCTTCACTCAAAAGGTAAAGTTCAATCCGTGATAAATCCTCAGGCATTTGAAGCCGCTAGGGGCTCGCAATTTTACCGAATCTGCTTTGTTGTCGGGCACTTGAAGTACCAAAGTACGTCTGCTGCCCTCCGCCTCGCATCTTCGGCAAACTTGCGAGCTGCATAATCCGGGATTATGGCGCTTTGTTAAAATTGCCGTTTGTTATATTAAATATCCAGATTTGCCTCTTTTGCCGTGCAGAATTTAGGTTAAAATAAAGAACCTTATAGAGGTCTCTTCTAATTACCTAAATACAATGCTAAACTAGCTTAAATGATTAAGAGCTTAAGACGCCTATTAAAACACTCATTCAATCTTAAACGATGGTTTCAGTATAGAAGAGTCCTTATTCTTGCAATCCCAACAGGCATTGTAGCAGGGCTTGGTTCAGTACTATTTTATTGTTCCCTTGATCTTGCCCATAAAGTATTCCTCGACTTTCTCGCTGGTTACAGGCCAGAAGGTCCCATGGGTGAGCATTCCATTTTCCCTCCAACTGCCACCCCCTTTAATCGCTGGGCCCTTGCAATAGTCCCTGCCATCGGAGGTCTTATATCAGGCTGGCTCGTCTACACCTTTGCGCCTGAGGCAGAAGGACATGGCACCGATGCCGCAGTCGAGGCATACCACTTCAAAAATGGAATGGTGAGAGCAAGGATCCCTATAATCAAAACTATCGCATCTGCCATAACTATCGGATCTGGCGGTTCAGGTGGACGCGAAGGCCCAATTGCCCAGATAGGTGCAGGCTTCGGATCTATACTGGCCCAATGGCTTTCTTTGACCCAAGAAGAAAGACGCATTCTCATGATGGCTGGAATGAGTGCCGGGATTGGCTCCATCTTTCATGCTCCACTTGCTGGGGCAATCTTCGCCGCTGAAATTTTATACAGAGACATAGACATGGAATACGAACTTCTTGTCCCATCTGCCATAACATCTGTAGTTGCATATTGTGTGTTCTCTCTCTTTTTTGGCTTTGGAAATCTATTCTATACCCCGCCAAATTTTACATTTGCCCACGCAAAAGAGATATTACCTTACACGGTACTTGCAGTTATAGTAGCAATTGGTGCCAATCTACATTCCAGACTTTTTTACTTCATAAGAGATCTGTTTTTAAAACTGCCAGTACTTCCTCATATTAAGCCCGCCATCGGAGGACTCTTTACTGGGATTATTGGCTATTTCATCCCCGATGCCATCTATACTGGCTATGGTCTTTTGCAGAACGCCTTCTTTGGCAAATGTGGCCTTATGCTCCTCCTTACTGTGGCAATAGCCAAGAGTTTTACAACTGCCTTTAGCATCGGATCTGGCGGAAGTGGAGGTGTATTTGGACCAAGTGTAGTCATAGGAGGGGCCTTGGGCGGCGCAGTTGGAATGGGTCTCCACCACTTTTTTCCTTCTTTTGTCCCTGTACCGGAGGCCTATTGCATTGTTGGCATGGCAGGCTTTTTTGCTGCAGCTGCCAGCACCCCATTTTCCACGGTAATTATGGTAAGCGAAATGACTGGCGGTTATGGTCTACTTCTTCCAGCAGTGTGGGTATCCACCCTTGCTTTTCTATTACGGGGCAAAGTTGGACTTTACGAAAAACAGATCACTACTCGTTTTGATACTCCTATACATCATGGAGATTTCCTAATAGGAGTGCTTGGTAAACTCACTGTCCACGAGGCATTGAAACGATTTAAAAAAGAGCAGCCTGCTCCCGTCTTATCTAACACTACGCTACCAAAACTCCTAGAATACATGTCTAGGTATCCTCATTCAGTATTCCCTGTCATGAGCAAAAAGGGAGAATTCTTAGGGGTGGTACCAGCAATAAAAGTCAGAAAGACTGTCTCGCAAAATGGACTTTCAAGCTCTGTCTCGGCAGTAGATCTCATAGAAACGAGACCAATAGTATATTCCTGGGATGCACTCAGCCTTGCCCTTAAGCGTATGGCAGAAGAAAATGTAGACGAAGTTGTAGTGCTTTCCTCAAGAGGAGATGAAAAGCATTTCAGCGGTATCTTAACGAGATCCGACATTTTGAAGGCCTATGAAAATCTACTTTCCAACATGAGCGACTCAAAAGCCCCCATTATCTAATCTGGGCCCAAGCCTTGACCTTTTCTAGCCAGTGTCTACTATGAAATTATGAGTCATCTAAATCCTTCTCTGCCAAAGAGGACAAAAATTGAATGGCCACATTTTTTGTCCCATTTGGCAGCCCTTCGGGATTGGCGATTTTATCCGGGTCTCTGCGTTGTTCAAGTTTTCAAGTACCTAAGTACATCTACGCTCGTAACACCTTACATCTTGGACAAACTCGCCAATTGTAGGATTTAGGAGTCACAAAAAAAAACAAGGAGTCGTCTATGTACAAAAGTCATCATGGAAGGGCAGATCGTCTCATTCAAGAAAAAGACCATGATCCCTACAGAGAGAGAGAAAAATGGCCAGAAAATACCACATGTAAGGTCTGTGGACTTGTTTTTACAGGAGGAAGATGGACCTGGCCCAAAGAGGAGATGATCCCCATTGAACTGACCGAAGGCGTTCAAGAGGCACTTTGTCCAGCATGTCAGCGCACTAAAGATGATTTCCCTGCTGGTACCGTAGAAATCAAGGGTCTCTTTTTTAAAAAACATGAACAAGAAATCTTGAATTTAATAGCTAATGAGGAGGAATCAGAAAAAAAAGACCATCCATTGGAAAGAATAATGGACCAAGAATACCTAGAAGACTCCCTTGTAATTAAAACTACTGGCATTCACATTGCAAGGAGACTCGGTGAAGCCTTGAGGAACGCCTATCAGGGAGTGCTGGAAATGAGATATGGCGATGCCGAAAAAAGCATTAGAATAACCTGGAACAGAGATTGATAAATTTAGTCCCCCATATAATAGGGCTAAAGTCCTAGAGGCAATCACACCCTTGGACTTTAGCCCACCATCCACTACGGTATCTTCAATACTTGCCCCACTGAAAGACAGTTTGATCGAAGGCCGTTGGCTTTTTTGATAGAAGTAACGCTAGTATTGAATTTTCTTGCAATAAGCCATAGACTATCTCCTCGTTGCACTACATAGCGCTTAAACTTCTTTTTCTTCTTAGCGTATAATTGCCTTGGGATATTAGGCCCTTTGCCTGTCAATGGGACCTTTAGGGTTTGACCCACCCTTATCAAATTTCTATGCCTTATATTATTGGCCAATTCGATATCTCGAATCCTTGCTCCATATCTTAAGGCTATTGAAGAAAGCGTCTCGCCGCGTCTAACCTTATGATACACAAAGGCCTTCTTTGGGAGACTCCAAGAATCGATTTCCTCTAGTTTGGCTAACAGAACCTCTTTTTTCCCCACTGGCACTCTCAAGGCATAAGAACCTGGTGGAGTTATCTGGTATCTAAGTTCTGGATTGAGCTCTTTTAATACCTTTTTTGAGACCCCTATTGCTTCTGCAATTTGAGCAAGATGGAGCTGCTTTTTTAGTTCTACCTTTTCAAAGGTAAGAGCAGGTTCTGGCTCACCAAGGGTAAAACCAAATTTTTCCGGCTCTTTTACAATGAGAAGTGTGGCAATAAAGCGTGGAACATATCTTACTGTCTCTCTCGGCAGCATTTGATAGAGATCCCAAAAGTGATCGAGATAATTAATTCTCTGTTTTCGAATAACACGAAGGACTGTGCCTTCACCGCAATTATAAGCTGCAAGCACAGTCATCCAATCACCAAATATTTTATGAAGTTCTGTTAGGTATTGTATTGCAGCCCTCGTAGATTTTTCTGGATCAAGTCTCTCATCAATCCAGGTATTCCTATTGAGTCCAAATTTATAGCCAGTGCTTGCTATGAACTGCCAAAGTCCTAGGGCCCTTGCCCTTGACAAGGCCCTAACCTTAAAACCACTCTCAATAAGTGGTAGCCATGAAAGCTCTTCAGGTAGTCCCGCCTCTTTCAATGCCTTTACGATCATGGGCCTGTAACGACCTGATCTGCGATAGGCAGCTAGAAAAAATGAACGCTCTGGCCCTTGAAACCTCTTAATCTCCTCCATCACTTCCTTGTTTAAGATAAGGGGGATCTCGCCATGGAGTCCATTTGCCACTGTAAACCTGGAGGCATGGATCTCCATAACTCGCTTGGCAATGAGAAATCGCAGATCCTCTTTTTGTTGAAGTAGTTCAGGCTTGCTATCTGGGTCAACTTTTAAAATCAGGGCGTAGGCTTCATCTAGGGCATTTAATGCATCGTTGAGTTTACCTTTTCCCCAGAGCTCCTGAGCTGTTTTACAGAGCTCCAAGGCAGTATCCAACATCCTTTGATAACGCTCAAGGTCATATTTTCTAGAAAAATCATAGTCATTCTCTAAATATTCTACAGCCTCTTTCCCACGGATCTTTTCAAAAAACGGGACTTCGGCCCCTTTATTTTCCGAGCAAGTCGCCTCATTGGCATGAAGAGGCAAATCATCACCTAGAATAACGCTTGAGCCATTTACATCTTTGTCAATTTCCTTTGGTGTTGTTGATACCAAGGCATGATTCAGGTTTTGCTTATGAGAAACCGGCGCACACGCCGACACTAACAAAAATACACTGATCAATAATGATATTAGTTTCACGGAAAATCTGTCTCCTAACATTTTTTTCTAAATCCTGTAATCAACAATCTTTCCAATGATGCACGATGGGATGAATCCAGCCGAAGTTAAACAATTAAATCGTAAATAGCCACGGAGTGGCTCGCAAATGGCCACCTTAACACCACTGACTGCATTATAAATTCGCCCAAATTGATAATTCTCAAGGATGGGAAATAAAAAGATGGTGATGAATTGAAATTTTCTAGAACATGGAATTAACTTCTTTGTAATTTTTAAAAATACAGTGTTGATCTTATTAAAATAAGACATTTTTCCTCACTTCAACCATGCGGAATTTAGCTTCAAAGTGTTTTGCCAATTTTCCGCAAGAGAGATTAGTTAACATGCAAACTTCGTTGTTTCAACTGTGACTTACGAGGAATAAAGGAAAATCTCCAATGCTAGTCCAGTATGGTACTCCAGCTATCCTTAATTGACTTCATATTTTTCTTCAATTCTCGCGCTATCGCCTTGATATCAGTTGCATGCAATCCCAAAAGCTTTGGGACAAAGAGCTTTGTATTCTTGTAATCCAGATTCCATCCTTGGCCTATCTTTTGCACCAACTGATCAGCTACATAAATGACTGAAGCTGTTCGACTATGTTGACCTGCTCCCTTTGGATGGTGATGATATCGGATTGTACTCACAACTAGGTCACTTAATTGCCACAATATAGCCAAAAATGCCCCTATCTCGGCATGAGAAATTCCAAGCCTTTCCTCCGCCTCAATCAGACCTATACCCATTTGTTCAGACATGGAGACTGCCTGCTCGAGTTCTTTGACAAAATAAAAAGGCATCAAAAAACGACCTAAATCATGGATCAATCCAATTGTGAACAATTCATCTGGGTCCATTCCATCGCACCGTTCTCCTAGCATCTTGGAGCAATATGCAACGCCAATGGAATGAAGCCAGAGGTCATTGGTAGAAAAATTTTTTATTTTAAACTGTCTTGAAAAGGTGGCAGTTACCGTAAGGCCTATTACCAGATTGCGGATTTCATCAAACCCTAGTAGGACTATCGCCTTACTTATAGAATTTATCTCTCCGTGGACCCCATAGTAAGGCGAATTTGCCATTTTTAAGACCTTGGCAGTTAATACCGGATCTTTTTTTATTATTTCCTCAAGTGTTTTTGCAGAAGTAGTAATAGAATCAAAGCTATGAAATACTTCTTGAAGGGTCCTTGGTACTGGTGGTAAGTCCTCAATTTCCTTCAACCTCTTAGAGATATGGGATTCCATCCTTAAACCTTTCCTAATTCTTTCAACTCGTTATCCCAAATTATGCAATTGGCGAGTTTGCCCTTTGATATCGAGGCGCGCCGGAAGAAGACGTACTTTTGTCCCCTTTCGCAGTGCATAATTTAGGGTTATCGTCCCCAAAACAATATACATTAAAATTCTTTAATGAATTCCGTTTTTTAGTCGATAAAAGCCTAAAAAGACTGTTTAGAGACAAGTTTATATTTGTTACAATACACGATTATATTGTCTCCTTGAACTTAGTAAGTTTTTTGAATCCGAACTTTACAAAAAGAATCAAAAAATTAATGGGCATACATATAGAATAATGGCTCTTATTGATTTAACCAGAAAAGAAATTCACTGCAAAATTGTATATTATGGCCCTGGAAGGTGCGGAAAAACCACTAATCTCATTTACATTTACAACGCACTGGACCACAAGATCAAAGGTAAAATGCTCACAATTGAGACCAAAGGGGACAGGACCCTATTTTTCGACCTGCTGCCATTGAGTCTAGGCAAAGTCAACGGCTTTGACATCAGAATCCAACTCTACACAGTACCAGGACAGGCCATATACGAGGCCACAAGAAAGCTTGTATTAAAGGGAGTAGATGGGGTTGTCTTTGTAGCTGATTCCCTCAAAATTAGACAAAACAAGAACAAAGAGAGTCTGGATGATCTAAAAACAAACCTAGAGTCACACTCCCGTGACATTATGGAGATCCCCATTGTACTACAGTACAACAAAAGGGACCTTGTCAATACTCCCATTCCCACACTCACAATCGATGAACTGCAGGCAGATCTCAATAAAGAACTAAAAACCGTTTATTTCGAAGCAGCTGCAGTCAAAGGGATCGGGGTCTTCGAGACGTTAAAAGAGATCAGCAAAAGAACCATACGCAATGTCATCACCAAGCACCTATCAGACAGATGAGAGGAATCTTATTATGCCACAAAAAGAAAACATTCCTGATCTCGAAAAATTCATAAAAGAGATCGAAGACACCATTGATTCCCTATTTACCCCAACAAAAGAGATCGAGATCGACCCTTTGACCAATGAAATTAAAGAGGTTCAGAGATCTAGAGAGGAAAAGCCAAGCACAAAAAAAGAGGATAAAACTGACCTTGACGAAGAAATTACTCTGGAACTAGACGAAGACGATAGTGTGCCTCTCGAAACAGCCCCCCCCACCATGCCAGTGATAGAGCCCACCATTGAGGATATCAGACTTGAAGAGGAAGAAGAGGAAAAAGAGACATCAACCCAATTTGAATCAATGGTTCACCAATTTAACCAACTGTATCAGTCGTTATTAACCTTAGAATGGGAAATAACAAAAGAAGACCTTACGTCTGCCTATGAAATCCTGAAGAATATTGCCCAAAAGATAGAGGACTTGGCATCTGAGGATGCTAGCTTCCTTGTGCATTCAATGCTTGACATTATGAGAGCCGTCAAAGAGGATCCAGATCATGCCTGCCCTAATGCTCCCAAGGCGTTGGAGAAGGGCCTTGAAGCACTAATGGCCATAGTGAAAGATTCTCATCCCATATCGCATGAAACAGAGGAGTTGATAAGAGAAGCCAAGGAATATATGGCTTTTGTTCGCCTTGAGGATAAGCCCCCAAAAGAAAGGCTTAGTACTGATTCATGGGATGACAAAAGGGTTGTCGAAGAAATCTGTGATGTCCCTATCTTGGAAGAGATAAAAGAAAAACCCTTTAATCAAGAACGGTTACAAGCAGTACTTAACGATCTCGCTGTATGTATAGAAAAGATTATACCGGTTCAGGAAGTTCTTTCTCATCATAAAAAGAGCCAAAAACTTTACAAATTCTTGGCCAACATAAGATCAAGATTAGAAGGTGCCATACAGGTCCTAACCGATGAACTTGGACTGGACTTTCCAGAGATCAGGCTCTCACATACACCTCCAGAAGAAGTAATTATTGGAGAAGACACAGAGATTGAACCCCCAAAAAACATTTTTCCCCCTTTTAAAGAAATCCAATTAGTAACATGGCAAGGGAGAACAATTGGCCTAATACCAGAAGAAGTATGTTATATTGGACATTCCAGATCCATTGGACAGAAAATTTCTGGTCAGGAGAGCATTTTTAACCTTAGCTCACTGAAGAAATGGCCATGGTCAAAGATTAGACCAATGCTTACAGGAGAACTAAGCCGTTTGGACGAATCCGTTCTAGAAGCCATAACACTGCCTGTCATCAAAAATCCAGATGCAAAAGAGGCTCCTGAATCAGATACTCCTAACTTATCATTGGCATTATTATACAAAGATGGCAAGGGTTGTGCTTTAATTATTGAAGGTGTACCACAAAACCTGAATACAGATGATTGGCAATGGCATGATGAAACCGAAAACTCACTGCCATGGATAGGCTATCTTGAAAAAGAAGGCAAAAAAATTCCTGTAATAACAGTTGAAAAGATATTCAATGAATAATACTAAAAACAACCAAGACATAGAAACCAAATTATTAGAGGCTGAACTTTATGCCAATCAAGGCCTTATAGAGGATGCAAAGAGCATCTACGATGCCATCTTAGCCGAGGCTGGAGACGATATACCAGAATCCCTAAAAGAAGACATAGAGACCAAGATACATGAACTTTCTAGCTCAAATAAATCTGATGAAACTACTTTAGGTGAAGTTATCGAAGATGAATTTGAGAAATCGTACTTAAACTGCCTGGGACTCTTTGAAGCTGGATTTTATAAAGAGGCAATTGAGGAACTAAACTCTCTACTAAATACAGGAAAAAAGACTGACCTCATCCATGGCATGATAGGAGAGGCCTATCTCCGACTAGATATGCCATTTGATGCAATAGAACACCTTGAGAAGGCCATAGCGTCGAATGATCTCACACAGGAAAAAAGACTTGAATACCTTTATCTCCTGAGCCTCACATATGAAAAAACAGGATCTGTGGCAATGGCCATTGAGTGCTTAGAAGAAATCATGCGTATTGACCCAAATTTTAGAAATGCCTCACAGCGCCTTGAGGACCTTACTCAGACAGCTAGAAAATTTGGCCGATTCTACTACTTGATTAAAGAGGGCATTTTAACAGAAGAACAACTGGAAAAAGCAAAGGAAATAGCACGTTCTTCTAAGAAATCTATTGAAGACGTACTATTGAATCAATTTGGCATAGACAAGGCAGAGCTTGGAAAATCTCTTTCCGAATATTTTCGGACTGATTTTGTAGAATTCAATGAACTGGAAGTAGGTACTGCTCCATCGTGCATAAAAGGAATAAAAGAACAGTTCTTTAGGAGCAACTCCTGTATCCCAATAAAAGAAGAACGGGGATTACTTATTGTAGCAGTTGACAACCCCCACGATCTTGTAAAGCTTGACAACATAAGACGGGCAATACAGGCAACGGATTTTAAATTTGTCGTAGCCCTAAAAGAGGATATCGACAAATTCATTGACTATTTCTTTGGTAAATACTCTCTAGCAGGCCTTGAAGAAGACGTCTTTGATCAGTTGGAGATCATAGAAGAGGACTTTGAAACTATTGAGGAAGAAGAGGAGCCGATTATAGACGATGCAGACAGCGTCGTAGTACAACTTGCCAACAAAATCATAGAAGATGCCTATGCTAGAAATGCCTCTGACATACACATAGAAAGCCTCACAGGGAAAAGGGGTGCCTTGATACGCCTCAGGATCGATGGAGACCTGGTCAGATATCAAAATATTCCATACAATTATAAACGGGCCCTAGTCTCTCGTATAAAAATAATGGCAAATTTGGATATTGCTGAAAAAAGGCTTCCTCAAGACGGGAAAATAAAATTTAAGTCCCGATCTGGTAAAACTATTGAGCTTCGCGTAGCTACACTTCCCACCACCGAAAACAACGAAGATATCGTACTGAGAATACTTGCCTCCACAGAGGCCATGCCTCTGGACAAGATTGGCCTGTCTGAAGAAAACCTCGAGAATCTCAAAAAGATGATTGAAATGCCCTACGGATTAATACTAGTAGTTGGCCCCACTGGCTCTGGTAAGACCACCACCCTTCATGCTGCCTTGGGATATATCAATAGGCCAGAAAAAAAGATATGGACTGCAGAAGACCCTGTGGAAATTGTACAAGAAGGATTGAGACAGGTCCAGGTTCATCCAGCTATTGGACTTACCTTTGCAAGGGTGTTAAGGGCATTCTTGAGGGCTGATCCAGACATTATAATGGTTGGGGAGACAAGGGATGAAGAAACGGCAACCACCGTTATAGAGGCCTCTCTTACAGGTCATTTGGTATTCTCTACACTGCATACCAATTCTGCCCCAGAGACGGTTACGAGGCTTCTTGGTATGGGAATGGATCCTTTTAATTTTGCTGATGCCCTACTGTGCGTACTCGCTCAAAGGCTTGTCAAAAGACTTTGTCCCAGATGTAAAGAGCCATATGAGGCCAAGGAAGAAGACATCAAAGAGCTCATGTTTGAATACGGATTCCATCCCACGAAACCACTAGTGATAGAAAAGAAGGGCCTTTTACTATACAGGGCCAAAGGATGCGGCTATTGCCATAACACCGGCTACAAAGGCCGCCTTGCCATACACGAACTACTCTTATCTACAGACGAACTAAAAAAGCTCATTCAAGACAAAAGGCCTGTCTTTGAAATACAGGAAGAGGCCATGAAGTCTGGCATGCTGACCCTTAAACAAGACGGCATTCTTAAGGTCATTGATGGAATTACAGATCTAAAACAGGTAAGAGCAGCCTGTATTAGATAAGGCCACTAAGTCCCCAACACCCAAGGCCAAGACTCCGAAGCCCAATAATCAATTGCTCTAAGTCTCTAGGGGCGGTATTTTCAGGGATCAAAATAAAATCTCCTGGAAGCACTTTCTCCAAGACATTATCTACTGGGTCCTTAAGTCTTTGGCCTCCTTTTAATCTGAGCCTCGGGAGTATAACTGTAAGGCCTAAGCTTGCAGCCTCCTTTAAAAGAGTGATGTCCTTAAGACCCCTGGGAGGCATTAAAAACCTTGGTTGCCTTCCAGCAAGATCGTGGGCAGTGGCCATTGCTCCCCTAAGTCTCTTTCTGATCTCGAATCTAGATTTGAAAATAAGAGGGCTATTATCCATCCCATGCACACCAAGCTCGAATAATTTCATGAGCCTCAAAGTCTCTGGATAATCTCGCGCCCTGAGCTCTTCTATAAACATCGTCCCTGGAACATTCTGATCCAACAGGACCTCAACATGGAATATGGTATTTTTATTGGGACATCTTTCAAATAAAAGGCCTACTGCATCAACTTCTCTGGGAGCATGGGTCTTTACCCTGCCAAAAAAAGTAGATCTGGGACAAAAAAATTCATACGCCCAAAAACTCAAAAATCCTGCAGCCCCAAATACTAATCCCCTTCTCATCGCCTCCTCTCAAGAATATATCTAGAAAGGTTTACGAGATGCCCAACAGTCTCACTCTCTGGCATCTTGTTTAGCTCTTTAATGGCATTGTCTATATGGCCTTTGGCCTCATTGAAGGAGGCTTCTAGCGCTCCAGTAGACAAAATTACTGATCTCACCCAATTGACTTCATCATCGGAAATGTTTTCCTGACTAAGGATCTTTTTTATCTTTTCCCTTACTTGGGGATCGGACATTTTAAATGCATAAATTAGAGGGACAGTTACCTTACCTTCCTTTAAATCTGTGCCAATGCCCTTTCCAAGCTCATTCTCATCTCCCGTGTAATCCAGGAGGTCATCTACAATTTGAAAGGCCTTTCCAATTAGATCCCCAAATACATACAGACTCTTACAAAGGGCCTTTGGGGCCCCTGCAAACAGCCCTCCTATCATGGCTGATGCGGCAATCAGGGCCCCCGTCTTTCTCTCTATTATGGAATAGTAAACCTCAAGAGTGAGTTCAGGATCTTTTGATTGAACAAGTTGAATAATCTCACCTTCTGACATTTTTTGGACGGTCTTTGCAATTACAGCATCGATTTCTGCATTCCCAAATGAACTTGCTATCTCAATGGCCCTAGCATAGAGATAATCCCCTGAAAGAATAGTTATGCGGTTTCCCCAGACCTTATATGCTGGTAGCTTTCCCCGTCTAAGCTCTCCCTCGTCTACAACATCGTCGTGTAATAGACTTGCTGCGTGAAGATACTCAGGGACCACAGACAATCTATAACAGTCATCATTTTCTATACCAAAGAGTCTTGCGCAGGCCACTGTAAGTACGGGCCTTATACGCTTTCCCCCTGAAAATACTATATACCTAGAGACTTCCTGGACTAGTGGATGTTCACATCCCAGACAGTTTTCAAGATGACGCTCAATTTCTACAAGATCTTTCTTAAATGGCTCTAGTGGACTTTTCTTCATGGGGCAAAATTACACTATCAGAGAAAAATTCCAACTGGAAATTGGTCTTGAAATCATAGGCATTTTATCTCATGTTTCTTATATGACTCCAATGTTCAAACAATATATGGCAATTAAAGAGGAATACCCCGACGCCATCTTACTCTTCAGAATGGGGGACTTCTATGAAATGTTTTTTGAAGATGCAGAGGAGGCATCTCGTATCCTTGACATCACCCTTACCAGTAGAAACAGAGAAAAAGATCAGAAAGTGCCCATGTGTGGGGTACCAGCCCATTCTGCAGATCCATATATATCTAAATTAGTAAAAGCAGGCAAAAAGGTCGCCATTTGCGAGCAAGTAGAAGATCCCAAAAAGGCAAAGGGGCTTGTCAAAAGGGAAGTCATCAGGGTCCTTACTCCAGGACTCATCACAGAAGAAGAAGGGCTCACCCCCAATGCAAATAATTACCTTCTCGCCATAAACCCCGGGAAAAAGAGGACTGAACCATGGGGTCTATCATATATGGATCTTTCAACAGGAGAATTTAGATTAACCGATCTAAAAGACAAAGAAGAATGCCTGGAGGAAATATTCAGGCTAGAACCAGCAGAACTACTACTTCCTGAAGAAATTGAAGCTGAACCAATATTTGAGCCATTTCTTAATGACCTACACCGAATATTCCCCAAACTTTTCACCACTCGACGCCCTTTTCAACTATTTAAAAAAGAACGGGCTGAAAGGACACTTGTAGAACACTTCAAGGTAAAAGGTCTTGAAGGATTTGGTATAAATACACTCAATAAGGCTATTGGTGCAGCAGGGGCCCTCCTACTATATGCCAAGGAGACTCAAAAGGCTGGACTCAGCCACATTGAACCCCCAAGAGCCTACCACCTCCATGAGTTTCTCATCATTGACGAAGCAAGCAAAAGGAACCTAGAACTAGTCTCAAACAACATAGATGGTGGTAGAACTAATACCCTGCTCTCGATATTAGACCAGACACTGACCCCTATGGGAGGAAGGCTCCTTAAAAGGTGGATACTTTATCCCCTAATCGACCCCCTAAAAATAAACCGTCGATTGGATGCTGTTGAATTTCTTTGCACCGAGCATAAAGTCTTTGACCTCATTCGCTCCTCATTAAAAAGGGTACATGATTTAGAAAGGCTGCTTTCACGTGCAGTTATTGGGACTATTAACCCAAGGGAACTACTGGCACTTAGGGAATCCCTTAGCGCCATTCCCGAGATCAAGGAAGTGCTCTCAAACCTGAAGGACCCAAAGGCCCATACCCTAGTAGCTATTGAAAAAGGACTCAACTCCTTAAAGTCATTAAGAGATCTACTCTCTAATGCCATAAGAGAGGATGCGCCACAACTTATCAGGGATGGACGTATAATTAAGAAAGGATTCAACCAAGAATTAGATGAAATCATAGAGCTTCAAGAGAATGCAAAGGGCTTCATAGCTGAAATCGAGGCTAGGGAACGGGAAAGGACCCAAATTCCTAATCTCAAAATAGGCTTCAACAAGGTCTTTGGCTATTACCTAGAGGTCACCAAGACTCATAAGGACAAGGTGCCCCAGGACTACATTCGAAAACAGACCCTGGTCAATGCCGAACGCTATATAACTCAGGAACTAAAGGAACTAGAAGAAAAAATTCTCTCTGCCCAAGAACGACGTATCACACTAGAACAAAAACTCTTTGATGAAATCAAACAAAGCGTCGTAGACCAGAGAGAAAAATTGCAGGAGAACGCAAGACTCTTAGCAAAACTTGATTGTCTCCAGTCCTTATCTGCTGTTGCCCAAAAACATTCATATAAAAGGCCCATTGTCTCTGATGGCGATGAAATAACCTTGAAAAAAATGCGGCACCCGGTGATCGAAAATGTAATAGGAAAAGACACCTTTGTGCCAAATGACATCCACCTAGATGACGACAAAGAACAATTCATAATTATCACTGGGCCAAACATGGCAGGAAAATCCACTGTCCTTAGATCCACTGCGCTAAATGTTCTAATGGCGCAAATGGGGAGCTTCGTGCCCTGTGAATACGCAGCAATAGGGATTGTAGACAGGATATTTACGAGAGTTGGAGCAACGGATTACCTCTCCAGAGGACAGAGCACATTTATGGTGGAGATGAGCGAAACCGCAAATATCCTCCACAATGCCACGCCTAAGAGCCTAGTGATCCTTGATGAAATAGGTAGAGGAACCAGCACCTATGATGGACTTGCCATTGCATGGGCTGTTTCAGAAGAACTATTGAAGATCGGTGGAAAGGGAGTTAAGACCCTTTTTGCAACTCACTATCATGAACTTACCCGTCTGGAAAATGATTTCGATAGGGTAAAAAACCTGTCTGTGGCAGTTAAGGAATGGGGGGAGGAAATCATCTTTCTTTATACACTAAAAAAGGGGCCTGCCAATAAGAGTTATGGAATACATGTGGCGGCTCTTGCTGGAATCCCGGGATCAGTGGTTGAAAGAGCACAGGAATTCCTTGAAAAAATTGAAAATTCTAATTCAGCAGAAATAAAATCAAAAAAGAAAAGACCCATACAAATGAGCTTGCCTTTTGAATGCCCCGAAAGGTGTCTTAAGCTCAAAAAGGTTGGAGAACGTATTCAAACCATAGACATCAATAATACAACTCCCCTTGAGGCCTTGAACTTTCTTGCTATGTTGAAGGGGGAACTGAAGTCAGAATGATGTTTAAATTAAACCCAAATCCTGCATGGCGAATGCGAGAAACTGAATCTGGACTACGCATTCACCCCCTCCACATTAACTCAATGTCACACCTACAATTTGCGGGATTCAGGTTCCGACTATTGTGCATCATATCGCTGATCATATTTGCATCGTTATCCTTCAATTCCAATGAAATTTTTGCTAAATCCACCAGCCCAAGGCCCCAATATTCCGCTGCATGGAAGGCATACAAGCGACTAACTAAAAGCCCCAGACTCAGAAAAGACAGAAGGGCCTGGCTCAAAGTTATAAGAGCCTTTAGAAAAGTATATCTAAGCTGGCCTGAAAACGAGGTATATGCGCCCAAAAGCCTCTACATGATGGCAAGACTCTATAAAGAGCTCTATGGCTACTCTGGAAGGAAAAAAGACCTAAGAGAGGCCATAGAACGATATGAGGTCCTCTTTGAAAGGTTTCCTCAAAGCCCCTATGCAGACGATGCCCTATACCATGCAGGGGTTTTATATTTGCGCATGGGGCAAAAAGAGAAGGCATTAAGCTATTGGAAGAGGATTATCTTAGACTACGAAGGATCCGACTATTACAGGAAGGCCGCAAGACGTCTTGGCAAAAAAAAGGTATCTAAACTGAAGGCTCAGAAGAGAACCTATGGTACTCGGACTTCAGGAGATGTCCTGGCAAATCCCTATGCTGTTGTGAAAGATATTAGACACTGGTCAGAAAAAGACTATACACGAGTAGTCATAGATGTCTCCAAAAATACCCACTACCATGCAGGCTTTCTCTCCGAAAACAGAAAAAAAGGCCTTCCCAAAAGACTCTATATAGACATTACCCCTGCAAGGGTCGCAAAGGACCTGGAAAAAAAGATCGTTATTAGTGGCGGGCTATTAAAAAGGGTTAGGATTGCCCAATACGATCGGGATACTGCAAGGGTGGTATTTGACCTGGGCAAGACCTCAAAGACTAAGGTCTTTAATCTCGAAGATCCCTTCAGGATCGTGGTAGATGCCTTTGGAGAAAAGTATCCCCAAAGACCTCTTTGTCTCCCCCCCAAGGGAAAACTAACCCTTGCACAACAACTAGGACTATGTGTAAGAAGGATAGTAGTGGATGCTGGCCACGGAGGAAAGGATCCTGGCGCCATAGGACCTACAGGCCTTAGAGAAAAGGATGTAACCCTTAAAATCGCTCATTTTTTAAAAAAAGAACTGGAAAAACGCCTTAATGCAGAGGTTATTCTCACCCGTTCTACTGACAAATATTTGCCATTAGAACAGAGAACAGCTATTGCAAATGCAAAAAAGGCTGATCTATTCATTTCCATACATTGTAATGCAGCACCCAATAGGAGACTCAAGGGAGTAGAGACCTATTTTCTAAACTTTGCCCTTGACGAAGAGGCCATGAGGGTAGCCGCACTCGAAAATGCCACAAGCAGAAGGCGCATTGGAGATATTAAAGGAATTCTAACCAAAATCATGAAAAATTCTAAAGTAGAGGAGTCAAAACGTCTCAGCAAGTTTATACAAAATGGTCTGGTAACCACCTTGAAAAAGAGATATTCAGGAATAAGTGATCTGGGAGTAAAACAGGCCCCATTTTTTGTACTGATTGGAGCCAGAATGCCTGCTGTCCTTACAGAAGTATCGTTTATCTCTAATAAAAGAGAGGAAAGGAGACTAAGAAGCCCAAAATACCTTGAGGCAATTGCAAAGGGTATTGCAGCTGGCATTGAAGAATATGTAAAGAATACTGAACTCATAGCAAATTTGGGGATGGGAAATTAAAAAGACATGTAAGTATTCAACCGTTGAAAACTAACATCTTTTATTTAAAAAAATAGTTCATTATTAATTTTACAATCATATCGGGATGGAGGCATTTTTTTATGAATTTTGCAAAAAAAACAATTGATATTCAACCAGTAATACTTGCAGGAGGAGTGGGGTCAAGGCTTTGGCCCTTATCAAGGGCTCTTTACCCAAAGCAGATAATGAATTTGACTGGTGATAAGAGTCTTTTTCAGCTCACCTGGGAAAGGTGCGTTGACACCTCTGACGGAATTTCTCCCTGGATTATAACAGGAATGGAACATAGATTCCTCATAAAAGAACAACTAGAAGGGACAATCAGTGAAGATCCTACTATAATCGTCGAACCATGTGGGAAAAACACTGCCCCTGCAGTAGCTGCAGCTGCCTTTTATGCCCAAAAACTTGGAAGAGACCCAGTACTCCTCGTATGTCCCTCTGATCACGTCATAAAAAGACCTTCTGTCTTTAAACAAATCGTACAAAACAAGGCCTTGGAGCTTGCTCAAGATGGGCTTTTAGTAACCATAGGCATAAAACCAACATCCCCTGAAACAGGCTATGGCTATATAAAAAAGGGAAGAGATTTTAAGGCAATAGAATTTATTGAAAAGCCAGACACCATAAACGCAGAAAAAATGGTATCTTCTGGAGACTACTTCTGGAACGCTGGAATTTTCGTCATGAAGGTCTCAACATTTTTAGACGAGCTTAAGCGACTTTCACCTCAAGTCTTCAAAGAAGTTGGCCAGTCTGTGGAAAGGGCAAAAAAGGACGGGGCTTTCCTATATCTAGATGAAGAAACCTTCACACGCTCTCCAGAAGATTCGATCGATTATGCTGTCATGGAAAAGACCGACAAAGTGGCTGTTGTGCCAGGAGATATGGGCTGGAGTGATGTAGGATCATGGAAGGCACTTTGGGAGATAGGCGAAAAGGATGAACATGGAAATGTAATCTTTGGTGACGTGATGGAAAATGGGTGCAAGGACTGTTATATTCTCTCTACTGGTAGGCTGATTTCAGCCATTGGACTCGAGGATATAATTATAGTTGAAACCAAAGATGCTGTATTGGTCGCCCCCAAAAAGAGGGCTCAGGACGTAAAGGCCATCGTAAGAGACCTAAAGGACAATGGCCGAAATGAAGCGATTATTCACAAAAAGGTCCATAGGCCATGGGGGACCTATGAGACAGTAGACATTGCGCCAAGATTTCAGGTTAAGAGGATTACTGTTAAGCCTGGGGCATCATTATCACTACAGATGCACCACCACAGGGCAGAACACTGGATTGTAGTCAAGGGAACTGCCAAAATTCAAAGGGGAAATGAAGTAATCCTACTCACAGAAAATCAGTCAACATACATACCAATTGGTGAAAAACACAGATTGGAAAATCCAGGCATTATCCCCCTAGAACTTGTTGAGGTCCAATCTGGTAGTTATTTAGGAGAAGACGACATTGTGCGATTTGATGACGACTATGGACGGACATAAACTCATACTAAAAAAAGGACGTGAGCGTTCTGTCAAAAAAAGACATCCATGGATCTTTTCCGGGGCAATTAAAGACCTAGAAGGTGGCCCTGGACTTGGTGATACCGTAAATGTGTTTGACTCATATGGAAACTTTTTGGCAAAGGCATTCTATTCCCCCAAGAGCGAAATAAGGGCGAGAATATGGACCTTTAAAGATGAACCAATTGATGAGCTTTTCTTCCAAAGGCGACTTGAATGCGCAATAAAAAGAAGAAAGGGCTTAATTGAGTCAACCAATGCTGTTAGACTTATCTACTCTGAATCTGATGGTCTGCCTGGCCTTATAGTTGACCAGTTTAATGATGTACTGGTCTGTCAATTTTTGAGTGCAGGCGTAGAGAAGTGGAAAGGGGAAATAGTTAAGGCATTAGTGGAGCTTGTCCATCCAAAATCCATTTTTGAACGCTCTGATGCAGGCCCACGCAAAAAGGAAGGCCTCCAGCTAAAAAAAGGATTACTCTATGGCGAGACTCCTCCAGACCTGATAGAAATCCACGAAAATGGCGCACGCTTCTTTGTAGATGTCAAACAAGGGCAAAAGACTGGATTTTACCTGGATCAAAGGGATAATAGATGGCTATTGTCAAAATTCTCCTTTGAGAAGGATGTCCTAAATTGTTTTTCTTACACGGGTGGTTTTTCTGTATTCTCACTTATAGGCGGGGCAAATTCGATTACAGATATTGAGATATCCAGAAACTCCTTGGATCTACTAAAAAAGAATCTTCAATTAAATGCCACTAATGTACCACTTCCTCCTCATGAAGCCATTAAAGGAGATGCGTTTAAGATCCTTAGGACATTCAGGGATAGTGCTAGGACATTTGATTGTATCGTCCTTGATCCCCCAAAATTCGCTGAATCCAAGGAAAATGTAAAGAGGGCATGCCGAGGTTACAAAGATATAAACCTTCTTGCCATGAAACTCTTAAGGCCCGGAGGAATACTTTTTACCTTCTCATGTTCTGGTCTTATAGATCATGATCTTTTTCAAAAGGTTATTGCCGGGGCTGCCATAGATTCAGGTAGAGATGTAAGGATAATCAAACGGCTTCAGCAGGGACCTGATCATCCAGTGCTCATGACTTTCCCTGAGGCATCTTACTTAAAGGGATTTGTTCTCAAGGTTGAATAACAAATGAATGGGATATTCCTATTCCTTATTGTCTCGTCAACCATCTTTGCGGCGTGGACGGGGAAGATGGAGGCCTTGACTCACGCCTCCTTTGAGGCAGCAAAGGGAGCAGTAGAACTTGCCATAGGCCTTGTTGGCGTCATGGCCTTGTGGCTTGGACTCATTAAGGTAGCAGAAGAGGCTGGACTCTTACATTCCATTTCGAGAAGGCTCTATCCAATTCTCAAAAGACTCTTTCCTGATGTCCCCAAGGACCATCCTGCCATGAGTGCCATGGTCATGAATATTGCGGCAAATATGCTGGGCCTTGGAAATGCAGCCACCCCTCTTGGAATTAAGGCCATGCAGGAACTCGAAAAACTCAATCCCCAAAAAGGGGTAGCAACTGATGCAATGTGCCTTTTTTTGGCTATAAATACCTCAAACGTTACACTCCTCCCATTGGGAATCATAGCAATAAGGGCCTCTGCAGGGGCCACAGATCCAGCAGGCGTTATCCTTCCAACGCTGTTTGCAACTAGTATTTCCACTCTTACCGCCATAACTGTTGCCAGTTTCATGAGAAAATTAAAGAGAAACGTTGTCAACACCGATTTTTCATCAAACAATTCAAAATCCCTTCTCTTGCCTGAAGCGGATCCGCTCCCCCCTATATCTTCTGGCCACAAGTTGATTGTATTCAGTGTTGTTACTGTCTTATTAGCATTAATAGTCCACAGGGTAATACAGGGACCAGTATTGCCGGCCCTAAAAGAGATATCGAGCTTCTGGCTAATACCTCTTCTAATGACAGGTATTTTGCTATTGGGATTTTCCCGTGGGATAAAAGTCTATGAGACCGCATGTGAAGGGGCAAAAGAAGGATTTAATGTGGCAATCAAGATCATCCCATTTCTAGTAATGATCCTGGTTGCCGTATCTATGTTCAGGAGTTCAGGGGCATTTGATGTCTTCGTAGCAACCATATCTCCACTAACAGACCTAATAGGATTTCCTCCTGAGGTACTCCCTGTTGCTCTTATAAGGCCGCTTTCTGGCTCAGGGGCCTTTGGACTCGCAAGCGAAATCATCGCCTCTTCCCCTAATAGCTTTGCGTCTTACCTCGCTTCAACTCTTCAGGGTTCAACAGAGACCACCTTTTATGTGCTCGCAGTCTATTTTGGCTCTGTGGGGATAAGAAAATATAGATATGCCCTGATACCGGCCCTGGCAGCAGACGTTGCTGGTGCCCTTGCCGCATTATTTATTTGCAAATTAACCTACTAGCCCCAATTATGAACTTCGCAATTCTACCGAATGGGCACATGAACATTTGGGATTAGAACATGCCATTAGCCACCGATTGCCCTCATAGCTCGCTCACAACCTGGTTCTTTATTTTGAGCAACAGGACCGAGTGGCTTATCGTAGACCACCTCTTTAAGAAATTTCGAAAGGGCCTCGATACTCATCCCCTCTCTGATCTTGGTCTTTAGGTCAACCTCATTGTCTGAAAAAAGGCACAATCTCAGCTTTCCGTCAGGAGTGAGACGAAGTCTATTGCAGGTATCACAGAAATGATGGCTCATAGGGCTAATAAAACCAATCAGCCCCTTTGCCCCCTTTATTCTAAAAAGCTTGGCAGGCCCATGCCATTTACCATTGGGAAACACCTCTTCTAAAGGGCCAAACTGTTCTTCAAGTCGCTTCTTTGCCGTATCAGTGGTTATAACCTCTCCTTCTTGCCATGAACACTTTGACCCAATAGGCATATACTCAATAAATCTCCACTCTAACACGTTTTCCATGGTGAGGCGGGCAAAATCAAACAGTTCATGGTCATTTATTCCCTTAATCAGGACGGTATTAATCTTTATGGGGAAAAAACCAAGTTCAATCACCCGTTCAATCCCGGCCAACACCCTGTGGAGCGCATCCTTACCAGAGACCTCTTTGAACCGTTCAGGCCGTAGGGTATCAAGGCTTATGTTTATATGGCGTACCCCTACATCATATAGACTATCGGCGTAATCAAGAAGTAGGACTCCGTTTGTAGTAATACACACTTCTTCAATACCTTGAATGCTATAGAGCTTTTTCGCGAGATCCACTATCCCTTTTCTCAAAAGGGGTTCTCCACCTGTAAGTCTAATCTTTTTCAACCCTAATCTAGAAAAGGCCCTGGCAACAAATTCAATCTCTTCCAAGGTCAAAAGCTCATTTGATGGGATCCATGAAAAATTTCTCTCTGGATTACAATATGTGCAAGCAAGATTACACCTGTCAGTAACGGAAATCCTTAAATACCTTATCTCTCTACCGTATCTGTCTTTCATATCCGTTTTATTTCAGCCCCCACTGACCTTAATTTTTCATCGAGTCCTTCATATCCCCTGTCCAGATGATGGATATCAAATACTGTTGTAGTTCCCTTTGCACCTAAGCCGGCGATCACAAGCGAGGCACTGGCCCTAAGATCAGTTGCAGTCAACGGGGCACCTGTAAGCTCATCTTTTCCTCGAATTATAGCACTCCTTTGTTCAACCCTTATATCCGCACCAAGTCGCCTCAGCTCATCTACGTGCCTAAATCTATTCTCAAATATTTGTTCTGTAATCACACTCAGTCCGCTAGAAAAGGCCATCATGGCTGTCATCTGTGCCTGAAGGTCAGTTGGGAATCCAGGATAGGGCATTGTGGTGACATCAACACTCTTGATACGTGTCCTTCTTCTCACCTCAATTGCATCCTTCTTCTGGTGTATTTCCAGCCCCGAGGCCGCCAGTTTTGATATTACGGCATCTAGGTGCGCAGGATTTGCATTTTTTAACTCAAGTCTTCCCCCTGCAATCCCTACTGCCATCATAAAGGTGCCAGCCTCTATCCGGTCAGGGATGATAGTCCAGGGTACAGGCCTAAGACTTTTAACTCCTTCCACCACTATAGTAGATGTGCCGAGGCCCTCTATTTTTGCCCCCATATTTTTTAGCATGGAGCCTAGGTCTACTACCTCTGGCTCCATGGCAGCGTTTTCGATAATTGTTTTCCCATGAGCCAGAGTGGCTGCCATGAGGATATTTTCAGTACCAGTAACAGAGGGAAAGTCTAAAAGTATTCGCGCACCCTTGAGCTTATGTACACTAACATCCACAAAACCTGATTCAATCTTCCATTGAGCCCCCAAGGCCTCAAGGCCAGCAAGGTGAAAGTTTACAGGACGAGCTCCGATCTCACAGCCTCCAGGAAGCGGCACCTTTGCCCTACCAAAACGAGCAAGAAGTGGTCCAAGGACCAAAAAAGAAGCGCGCATCTTTTGGACTAATTCAAAAGGGGCCTCAAATGAATTGATATGTGACGTATCGATATTTAGAGGTGGTGGTGGCTCAAGGACGCTTCCGTCAGTATCCCACTCCCATCTTGCCCCAAGGCTTTTTAGGAGTTCCAGCAATGTGAACACATCAGTAAGCCTTGGGCAATTACTGACTTCAAATTTTCCACTAGACAAAATGGTGGCACAAAGTACTGGAAGAGCGGCATTTTTGGCGCCACTTATCCTCAGACTTCCTTCTAGAGGATTTCCTCCTCTTATTTTTAGCCCGGAATATTCATTTTCCATCAAATTTACCGTGAAAATACCCCTTGGGATAATTCGCCTTAGCATTATGTACCAGGTGAATTATCCCACAAAGAATAACGCCCAGATGCGGGTAGCACCTCTTCTGTGAGACATGGTCTCACTTTTCGGACATGCTCCGCTTGGCCGACCTAGTCGGCATCCATGCCGACAAGGTCGGGGCATGCGTCCATACATGCCCCCTCACTCCCTGCGGGAGTTCGGGCCTTTTTCGCTCTGCATGTCCTGTTCGACCAAACCGTCCTACACAGGGAGGCGCTGCCCGCCTGGCTGGACACTACTCTCTGCTTTTTAAGCACTGCTTTTCATTATTTCGCTCCCTGTAAACACTCAACCCAAACTGTCATGACGAATGGCGAATAGCCATACTACAAGACACCACATTCTGCCAATTTATGATATAGTTTTAAGGAAGAAAGTAGAAGCCTGGCATTGCTGATACTGTTGCCTGCAGGCCTACGGGTAGAGCCTGGCATCAGGTCTACCCAACTAACCAGGAAACGGCAAATGCCGGCGCTCTACCGGCCAGATGGACTAAAGCGTTGCTACTGCATGGCTTCTCCCTTCTTCCTTCTACCTGTTACACCATTCGCCATGACAGTTTAAGTTTAAAATATAAAGTTTCAAGTTCCGGGTTCAACATCCTCGATCCCCGGAAGAGGCTTTTTCGTTTTCTCATTCCCAAGCAGGAGCTTGAGAGCGAATTGAGCTTTAAAACTTTTAAAAAGGTTTCCTTCAACTCAAAACTCAACACTCAACCCTCAAAACTTTTAAACAGGCATGGAAGTTGCCATACAGGATTTAGTTTCTATCTGGGTGCCTTACCCTTATGCCAAATGTACACAATAGGACTTGCTACAAACACAGAAGAATAGGTTCCCACAATCACACCGAGTAACAAGGCCAGGGCGAAGTCGTGGATTACTACCCCGCCAAAGAAGTATAGAGTACAGACTACAAGCAATGTGGTAATAGAAGTTATTATTGTTCGGGCCAACATCTCATTGACACTCTTATTTATTATTTGGGCAAAGTTAGCCTTACCCATTCGTTTTAAATTCTCTCTAATCCTATCAAACACTACTACTGTATCGGTGAGAGAGTAACCGGCAATGGTTAGGAGTGCTGTTACAATGAGAAGGGTAATCTCTTTGTCTAATATGTAGAATATACCAAGGACCGCCAGTACATCGTGAAATGTAGCCACAGCCGCTGCCACGCCAAAACTAACATTAAATCTAAATGCCAGATATCCTATGATACCAGCCAAAGATATGGCAATTGCAATTAGTGCCTTGCGCCTCAACTCATGGCTAACCTGCGATCCAATCTCTGTCTTGGATTCCATCTGAAAATGAATCTCTGGCATGGCCTTATTTAGGGCCTCAGTAACCCTTGTCTCAATATCGCCAACAGTGGAAACTGATCTCTTTACCCTAACAATCAAGATATTCTCCTTGGGGACTTCCTGAAGTGTGTATCCTTCAATGCCCGATTGCCCCAAGGCCTGCCTGATCTTATCCAGAGAAAAAGGTGCATCAGATCTATATTGGATCATACTTCCACCTGAGAAATCCACACCAAGATTGGCCATCCCCCTATTGATCTGAACAAAGGCAATGATACCAGCCAACACCAATACACCAGAAATGACAAATGCAATATTCCTTCTCTCTATAAAACGAATAGATGTGTCCTTCACAATCTGGAGGAATGTGAGATCCTTTAAAGCACCCTTTGCAAGCATCCAGTCATAGACAATACGAGTACCAAATATGGCGGTGAAAAGGTTTATTATAATACCTGCAGAAAGGGTTACGGCGAAACCCTTGATCGGGCCTGTACCGAATAAAAACAGGGCAAGGGCCGTAATAAGTGTTGTTACGTGGGCGTCCACTATTGTCCAAAAGGCCTTATCATACCCCCCGTCAATAAAGGCCTTTAAAGGCTTTCCAAGCGCCTTTTCCTCCCGCATTCTCTCAAATATAAGGACATTTGAGTCAACACCCATTCCTATAGTCAGGATGATACCTGCTATACCAGGAAGTGTGAGAGTGGCATGGAAAAGACTCAAGACAGCGAGGAGGAACAAAATGTTTAGGACCACTGCCACATCGGCTATGAACCCAGAGAGCCTATAGTAAATTATCATGAATATGAGGACTAGTGCGCCTCCTATAAGGCCTGCCATTAGGCCTTTTTGAATGGAATCGCGCCCAAGAGACGGCCCTACTGTGATATTTTGGATGATCTCAACAGGTGCGGGAAGCGCTCCTGCCCTCAACACTATGGCGAGATCTGCCGCCTCCTCATGGGTAAACGAGCCTGTTATCTGAGCATGTCCTCCAGCTATCTTCTCTCGAATGACTGGTGCTGACCGCACCACACCGTCAAGCACTATGGCAAGGCGTTTGCCCACATTTTCGCTAGTAATCTTTTCAAAAATCCTCGCCCCCCTGTCTGTCAACTCAAGGGCTACATAGGGTTCATTAAATGTGCCTCCAATCCTCACATGAGCTGTCTTAACAGCATCACCGCTCATGAGAGTCTTGTCCTTGAGGAGGATCGGCGCAGTCTTAGTGCGTCCGGTCCTGGAATCATATTCCTTCTTTATATATATCCTGTCCCCCCTGGGTATCAGACCCTTAAGGGCCTGATTAAGTGCCTTTGCATCATAATCTGCCTTCAACCTACCGTCTTCTATGGCACGCTTAATGAGGGTACCAAGGTCGACAGCAGCATCTTCGTCAACTAACTTAAATTCGAGCTGCGCGGTCTGTCCAATGAGTTTTATCGCCCTCTTGGGGTCCTTGATCCCTGGTAGCTGAACAACTATCTCCTGGGCCCCCTGTCTAACTATTACTGGTTCAGCAACTCCGAACTGATCGATCCTGTTTCTTATGATCTCGAGAGACTGTTCTACTGCGTGTTCCCTTATAAAGTCGGCCTCATCTTTGCGGAGTCTTATTTTTACTAAAGGAAATCTTTGAGTGGTATCTGTAGAGACGACTTCAAGATTTGGAAATTCTTCCTCAACAATGGACTTAATCTTTTCCAACGCGCTTTTATTTGGAACAGCAAAGACTACCTGATCTGGGTCTTTGCTCTCACGCTGAACAAGATTTATATGGCGCCTTTGTAGGGATTCCTTGAGGTCTCTGGCAGATATATTAAGGGCATTTCTCACTGCCTGGTCTACATCCACCCTTAAAACTAGATGCATACCCCCCTGGAGATCCAGTCCTAGCTTAAGACCCTGGGCATAGATATATTTTTTGAACCAATCAGGTGTATCTTTATAAAAAGACGGTATTACTAAAATCAAAGACAAGGCAAAGAGTGCTATCATGAGGACGAATTTCCAACGCAGGCTCTTTGGCATAAGCTCCTATCTCCTTTCCAAATCATGCCTTAGGGCATATTCTTGTGAATAGGCATTTTTAGTAGATAATCTAAAATGATGCAAGGAAATTCCAATAATTATATCAAAGTAACCTAGCAAAACAAATTGTATTTATATTTTTAATGTTGAGGAGAGTAAAAGTCCAGAAAGCGCGATACCCGACGCCAGGAAAAAGGCAGTGGAAAAGCTATTTGTAAAGTCTGAAAGTGCCCCGCCCACTGCAGGTCCAATTACCTGTCCAACTGCCATTATTAGTGTAACTATGGCAAAAAGACGGGCAGTATATGCTGGACCTGCAAAATCAGCTACAATGGCAGTCATAATACCTGGTATGCCCCATGCCGCAATACCATAACACAACACCGAAGCCCAAGGTAATATACCATGCCCATAGGGAAGTCCAGCGAATAAATATGCAAGCGACTGCATGCCAAACACAACAAGTAGAGCAATCTTTCTTCCAGCCCAATCTGCAATCCATCCAGGTATTGGGCCAGAAAACAGGCTCACTCCCCCTATCAAGGCCCACAAGCCTCCGGCAAAGGCCTCTGAGAGACCTCGTTCTCCAGTAAAGGACACCACAATAAAAGTGACATATATTGTATAACTTGCGCCAAAGCAAAAATATATGCTTGAAAGATGGATTATCGTCCTAAGGGATACCCCACCACTAAAGCCTGTTTTTGCCCTCCCCTCCTTTTCAGGATTTCCTGGACCATGGCCGCTACCTTCTGGGGTAAGTCCCATATCCTCAGGCCCATTTCTAATAATCAAAAAACATACTATTGAACTCAATATTACGATGCCGCTTAGTATGAGCCAAGAAATCCGCCAACCATCAATTAGATACTTTTGATTTAAGATTGGGACCATAAAACCAGACAACAATATACCAAATCCGCTCCCCATAACGATAAATCCTGCGGCCCGTCCTCTTAAGTTTGGCCTAAACCAATTGGATACCAGGGCCATAGTGGGAATATTTGCAAGCCCACTTCCGATACCTGTCAAAAAATAAAAAAAAGAGGCACTCTTATAACCATTTATAAATGACATGAGCCCCATAGATAAACCAGAGGCAAGCAGGGCTAGACTAATAGTATGTCTAGCACTAAGTACTTGACCCCAAACCAGACATATTAATACAGCAAAAAGGTATCCGGCAAAATTGGAGGTACTTATAAACCCCATCTCCGATGCAGAGAGTTTAAGGACTGTCCCCATAGAGGGAAGGATCATTCCAAGAGCAAATCTACCTAGACCAAGGGCGGCAAAGATGCAAAGGGTGCCAGCAGCTACAATATACCAACCATAATAAATTTCCCTTACTTTCAAGTGTAGCCTCTATCTTTTTCATTAAAACATGGCGTTAGAGATTATTTAACCTAATCGATTATTAATTAACAAGGAGCTTTAGAGCATTACTAATTAGTTGTCTCCCAGAAATGCTCCTATTAATGAGGACATCATAGGTTCCAGGCGTAATCCCCCTTGGAAGAGAAAAGGAAAGCGAAGTGTAACTGACAACGCTGGGATTTGCAGGAATCGAAGTCCCATCTCTTTTTAGCTGAAGCGTCAATCCCTTTACAAATCCGACACCTGTAACAGTAATCTTTGTCCTCGTATCTGTAGCATTTATTTCTGCAGGGACAATAGATCTCAAAAGTGGAGCTGGTATGACTATGACAAACGGGCCACCTTCACTCTCCATTCCATTTACAACCACCTTGATCTCACCTGAAACCCCTCCCAATGGTATTCTTGCCTTAATGGAATGGGGTATAGCTGATTGAATAGTAAGCATCTCACCGCCAATAGTGACAGCATTTTTTTGCTCTACATCATCAAAATTTCTTCCCTGAATTAAAATCTCATCTCCGGCCACTACTTCAATAGGGTCAACTGAATCTATCTCTGGAGGATAGGTAAAGGAAATATCTCCTGAGGCAACAGCACCGCTCGTATATACCCTTACAGTACCTGTCTCAGCCTCTGGCACCTTTACAATAAGCTGACTGGTCGATGCCTCCAATATGGTTGCAGCAAATGCATCACTGCTATCGGCATTGAATAAGACATAATTATTAGTGATAGTTGGACTAAAATTCCTTCCAAATATGGTAACTACATCGCCAGCACTTCCCCGTGGGGGATCTATAGATTCGATCACTGGAGTTATAGTGACTTCCACTGGAGAACTAGTCATATCATTTGCTGTGACTGTAAGGGGGCCTGTGTTGCCTTCTGGAACCAATACAGAAAGCTGAGTCTCTTTAGCTGATGTCACAGTTCCCCTCACTCCATTAAATACAACTATGTTTTTATTTTTATCAGGGTCAAAATTAAAACCCTTTATAGTGAGACTATCTCCTGGAGACAGGATTGTTGACGAAAGAGATTCTATATATGGCCCAACCTGGAAAGGAACCTGATTTGAAGCAATTCCGTCAACTGTCACCTGCACTACACCTGTTGTTGCCCCATACGGAACCCAGGTCTTAATACTGGAATCAGTTATTTCTATTATGGTGGCCTCTCTACCACCAATAAATACCTTTACTAGATCTTGGTCAGTTCCAAAGCCCTGTCCTGATATAAAAACCACATCGCCTGTAATCCCTTTAGAAGGAGACACATGATCCACATATGGCGCGTCTACGAGGGTAAAACTTGACTCGCTCTTATCAATCAGTACCTTTGACTGGGCATCATATATAAAGGTCCTAATAACATAAACACCAGGTATGAAGTTAAGATCAGGGGGTAACATTATAGACCACGATCCAGAGTCTATCTTCACAGAGGAAAAGGGCCAATTCTCTACAATAAACAGAGGATTATTCTTTGAAAACTGGGCGTCTGGACCGAGATAGGCAAGTGTCCCATCTGGAAATTCAAGGCTAATTGACACATCTACTGGGTAACCGTTTTCAAGCCCAGTTAGATCAAGGAGCAGGTAAATCGGTTCAGGATTTACATAAACTGCCTTTTCCGGGGTTATACTGACTATATTTCCACAATTCCCATTGGGTACTATGGTCAATAACGATGTCAGGGCCGTAAAAAAAATTGAAGCTATGATCTTTTTTACCATATTAGGCTCCCTCACCATGAAGGCACTATTTCCACCTTTTGTCTAGCAACAACCTTGATCCCTGCAATATCAACTATAAGGTCATAAAGACCATGAACTAGCCCCCTAGGAGTCTTTACTGTCAATCTGGTGTTAGTTGCATCAATAATTGTAAGGGGTATCTGTCCTAAAGACACTGATATTGACCTATTAGAATCACCAAATCCTGCACCTAAGACAACAATATTTTCTCCTGGGACAATCTTTCTGGGGAAAAAACCGTAGATCTGGGGTCGATTATATCCTATTAGATATCCTTCGCTCTCAACTCCATAACTAATGACCTTTACCTCAATGGCCGTTGCCCCGCCTATATTCAGGGGAGGCACCCCTACTGTCAAGGTAGTGTTTGTAGCATCCAAAATGGTGCCAGGAACCCCTGAAAATAGCACACTGTTAAGGTTCTTTTCAGGAGCAAAATTTTTGCCTGTAATATCAATAGAATCTCCGGATCTAAAATCTAACGGAGAAATGCTTGAGATTGTAGGTGCTATAAAAAATGGAAAGGCATTACTAATTACCTCTACAACTTTAGGAATCCGACTATGATCTATAATCGATTGATTTTCTGCCCAATATGGAAGTATCAGGTGTTCTACTAGATCTCCTGTAATGGCTGTGGAAAGTAGACGAAACTTTAGTATGGTACCATTTGATGCCAGGTAAGTCACTGGTTGTTCCTCACCACCAACAGTAATCCTGACGTTCATCAGATCAATCAATTGGGGATCTACAAGAGCTGGATCTCCTCGAAGATTTCGCCCTTTTACTGAAATGATCTCTCCTGGCTTTCCAAAAGGTGGGGCCACCTCCTCTATTATCGGCCTAGAGGCATTGGCAATGTTAGGAAGGATTTCTTCGCTCACCAACCAAAAGTAACTCATGGAGGTGTCCTTAAATCCAGGACCTGTGATCTTGGCTGAAAGGGTATATCGCCCTGCTGGCAGGTCTCCAATCGCTGTGTCATTTCCCCCTGTAGGTGAACGTTTGAAAACCTTTGTCCCGTCTAAGGTAAACAAATCTGAGATAGGGATATCTACAAATGGAAATTTTTCCAGGACCAACGTGGCATTTGGATGAAATTCAATCCTCGGATCGAGATACGTAACATTTCCTCCAGGTAACTCTAGGGAGATGCTGATGTCTACTGGGGTCCCAGGCTTAATACCACGAAGATACCCCAAGACTTTTATAGGATTGCTTAGAGGATACGGATAAACATACTTTTCTGTGGTCACATAAATATATTGATCTGCTGAGGCCTCAGGGGGTACAAAAATACTCTCCCCCAAAAGCAAGATCCACAACAAATAAATAACGAGATACGCAATTCCTCTATTTTCCATCATCTAAGATACCTATCCAATATCATGACGGCATCTTCAGGGGATATCTGCCCATCACCATCTACATCGCCCACTGCCTTTTGATCTTCTCTAAGGTCCAACACCCCTAAAAATCCCAAAAAGGAATTAAGGGCGTCTTGAGGCGTCACACACAAGTCACCGTCAATGTCACCTGGCAATACGATTTTTACCTTGCCTCCATGCATCTCCACTCCCTGAAGGTCTCCCATTAACTGAGAGGGGTTAAGGGGGTTTACATTTATATTGGCTGAAATCTCCTGTTGTAGACACGTTCCTGTCCCGTAGCCACCTACATCCTTTACAGAAAAGACCAGATTACAAAGTTGGGCAGATACACCTTGAGCAATGGGTAAATGGCCATTGGAGAGCCCCCCTATTCTCAAGGTCCCCCTGGATTCATCTTCCACAGCTATACTCCATCCAAGAGTATCGTCAGTACTCTCAGCCCTCAAAAAATCCAAATAAGTCGAATCATATTGAATCTCCATACCCCATGCATCAATAGAATTTCCAACTCCGCTTACTTTGACTGGAACCTTCACAGTTGAATTAGGGGTGGCTATCCTCTCATCAATGGTCAATCCAGCGTATTCCACAGTACATGTCCTAGTGGAAACACCCCTGTTACCATCTGAATCAGTCACTTCGAGCTTGATCTCGTATGATCCAGGCCCTTGCGGAGCTGTCCAAGACCATATGCCTGTGCCCTCATCTTTGATGTCAACTGGACTCCAGTTGTATGTATATGGTGTATACCCACCACTTACCACTGGAGTAATAAAAACCGTTTCTCCTGGTGAGGCTGGGCAGGAATCAAGGCTCAATGAAACCTGAATCTGCTGTACTCCTGTTAGAACTGTGGAGAATTTTCCTAGAAGTCCTAGTGGGCCTGTTCCATTTTGCCCTGCACCTACGATCCCTATGAGCGAATATGGTCCAGTTTTGACAGCACCAATGGAAATTGGATAAAAGATAGGACTCGTTGGATCTACGGCCAGTCTGCTACCCATGAGTATATTTGAAGGATCTGTGACGTTTAGAGTAAATAAAAGACGCCTGGAATCAGACTGAGAACTCTGACTCTGTGATGCGCAAAGACAGTAGTATTTTTCGTTTTCACTATCTTCTATAAGGTAAATGTCCTGAATATACCCGGGATCCTCTGTATTATTTGCCGGATATATACCAAGAAAGGAAAGAGAAGAAGGGTTGGTAACGTCCAAGGAATAAAGCCTTCCGTCATTACCAACTACATAGGCGTAGTAACGACTCCCCTGTTTCATTACCTTGACCTTTGTGGCTATAGCCCCACCCATAGCCTCTGAAGAAAGAGAGCCAACGAGCTCTGGATTCGTCAAAAAATCCTGGGAACCCGAGATGCCAGGCGTGATCTTGAATACGTAAAGTCCAAGGGCTCCATAGGCCACATAAGCATAGTCCTCGCCTCCCTGGTCATGTATTAGAAATACATCCCTAGCACTGCCGCCGAGAACAACTGTGCTCTTGACCTCAAATGTAGCTGTAGAGGGATCAAACCCCAAAAACTTCACTCCCTGACTCCCCAAAGCTATAGATAGGGTGAAGTCTCCTGAAGTGTTTTGAAACCCGTGTATTCCAAGGGCTTCCCCAACTACATCAAAATGAGAAAAGTCATCAAACCGGAAGTTAGGGGTACCTATACCCTTTAATGCCCTATAGCTTATTCCACCCTGTCCAAGGGAAATAAAAGAATGAATAGTGGTATCATTAGATGAATCTATAGCGGAGAAAAGGTCCATTGGTTGGCCTGAGGACTGAGAAGAATCCAAGATGACTGCCCCACTCGTGCTGTTTGAGTCACTTTCACGGATCAACCTCGGAATACTTGCATCTATGTCATAAAGTCTGAGGCCGCCCTCTAAATCCATTATGAGGGCATAGTGACTACCACCAATCTTGTATGCATCTATGCGTAATGGAGTGGCACCTGGATCCCATTCGTGGAGCAATCTGAGAGAAGCCTGTCCTGGACTATCCAGATTCTCTCCTGTGATTACCTTTAGACCGCCTCCTGCTTCAGCCACATAAATTCTCGGTATCTTACTCGCATTTACAGTCCCTCCAGTGCCGACAACCTCAAGTGCCTGAGAGGTGGTACCAAATGTAGTCACATATTGGATATAAAATGAATCTGATAGGCTAGTCCCAGGATTCGCATCTCCAGATGTCTTAAAAAGGACAGTGCCCCTGGAGCCTGCTGCTACTATAAGAAAACCGTCTCTCATGGATTCATAGCCAGCGCTCTCTGCATGTATGTCCCTAACGTCAATGTCAATATCAAGCCATCCTGTTAGGTCTCCCTTATCCTCAAAGACCTCCTTGAATGGATTCGAACCATTGTCATCCAACTCAAAGAGATGAATCCCCTTTTCTGTTCCAACAAATATCAAGGCCTCTGACGATGTATCATTACTGTCTACTTGTTCTGACTGAAAAACGTGTATAACCCTTGGAGTTCCATCTACAAATCCAGTTAATCCCAGATCAACAAAACCGTTTGTAACATTTGCATCCCCTATTTTATCCCTTTTTACCTCATAAACGTCTACTTCCCCTCCTTGCCAGCCTACAACCAGATAATCCTTACTGGTCCCTGTGGCATTCAGATCATCTATAAAGGAAATGGCTGTAGGAGAAACAGTTGATGTAAGGGTGTCGTTATTCGTGAATGAAGCATTCCACCCAAACACTCCCTGTTCAAGGGCCACGAATACCACCTTTGGTGCTGTGGCAGTGACCTTTCTACTACAGGTAAGATCCAATGGACTAGAAGGCAGCGAAATGAAATTTTCAGGACTGAGCCCCGTCCCATTGGATGAAAATTCATAGATATAGTAAGAGGGAGTGGCATTGCCGTCTGTGGCAGTTAAAAAAAGGGTATCTATATAGGATGAACCAGTGGAATTAGCTCCACGCACCTCAAGGGCATATATGGGCTTGTTGCCATAGGAGTACTCTCGGTCAATAATTCTATTATCTCCATAAGAAGGACTATAACGAAGGGCAACTAGTCCTCCTCCGTAGGTACTTATGAATGCCGTTGCATTGCCAGGGTCATCATCAATGTTCAATACTCCAGAAATCACCTCTCCAGGGGCCCTAAACTCATCGGAAAAAGGGTCAGATACCTGATCCACCGGAGTTTCGTGTCCACTAAGGCCGCTTAAAAGTGCTGCACTATGGACCGTGGTCACATCTGCCATTAAAAGGGTTGTCACCCACAAGGCAGTCGCCCAAAAATAAGCTCTCAAGCCCATTTGCCTAGGCATGGTCCTCATTGCGCCCACACTAAATTTATCCTATGAGCCAGAAACATAGGTATCGAGGATCAAAATTGCATCGTTCGGGGTCACCATTCCATCATTGTCCACATCTGCCACTTTGGCCTCGTCATCCCTGAGATCAGTAAGCCCCAAGTAGTACAAAAATGCACTGAGGGCATCTTGAGGGCTAAGTGAACAACTACCGTCAAGATCCCCTGGAACCACTATGTTTACAGTCCCTGGAGTTAAGTTAACCCCTGCAATGTCATCCACTCCATTACTCAGAGATATTGTCACTGAAGTACACGTTGAGGCAATTGGAGAGGCCGTAAAAATGAGATAGGCAAGGTCTGCAGATGCCCCGCTCGATATTGCCGAATTTCCATTTGCCTGGCCACCAATCTTCAGGGTCCCTGCCGGATTCTCATTTACTGAAAAGGTCCATCCTGCTGTATCTGATGTCCCTTCAATGCCATAATATGAGAAATTGGTGGTGTCATAAGTGGCGACAATACCAAAGGCATCTATGTCTGCTGCAACTCCAGTGACGTGTATTGGGACCCTTACAAACCCTCCAGGTTTTACTATTCGGTCGCTTATGGAGAGCCCAAGGGGCTGAACCTGAATGGTTGCAGTACCAATACCTGTATTCCCATCTCTGTCAGTAACCCTTACAGAGACATTGTATATTCCAGCCACATCAGGGGCTGTCCATGTAGGTGAAGCGCTTGTTGCATTATCAATAGAACCAGCGGTACTTCCAGATTTGTCAGTCACGCTCCATTGATAAAAGTACGGCTGACTTCCCCCTCCTGGAGTCGCAGTAAGCAAACTTGTCCCCTGGGGCTCAACAGTACGAGGTGAAGCACTGACATTTACAGTGATGTTCGACGCCTGGGAGATCTGAACTAGCATCCTCCCCAAAAGCCCCCTATAGCCCGTATCTGACAGTTGCCCACCAAGTTCTCCTACGATTATAATATTATCAGTCCCGGATTCAGTAACGGCTACAGACCTAGCTTCATACGTTACAGCAAGTGCGTTGCTATAGAGCATCTCAGAGGGATTGGTAATATTAATGGTAAACACCTGGGAGGCACCTACTGAGCCTGTCTTCTTTTCCGTGCTCGCTACCACTAAATAATAGCGATTGTTTCCAGATATAGCTGTAAAATCCACAATCCCTGCTGGACTTGGATTAAGGGAATTGTTCCCAGGATAAGAGACAGAGTTCGTGCCATCGGTTACAACTGCTGCTGCAGAGGGATTTGTTATATCTACAGGTACTATCTTTCTAACAGACGGGTCATTCGGATCAAAGACAAGGCAGTAGGCCATGTATTTAGTTGATCCATTTATAGTCTGCTGAACCACCTCGACCTTTGATACGCTCCCCCCAAGGTCAACTGTTGTAACAAGCTCAGGATTTGAAAGATAATCGGCATTATTGCCAGAATCACTGGTAATCTTCAGGATCACAAGTCCGGCTGTACCATATGCAACTACTGCATAAGAATCTGAACCAATATTCTGTAAAAGGTAAATGTCCTGGGCCGTACCATTTATGTGAACTTTACTCTTTTTAGCAAATTCATTTTTACTAGAATCATAGGTGAGAAACATGACCCCTGCGTCACCATCAGCCACCCCCAGGACAAACCCGGATGTGGTCTTATATCCGTCGATCCCCAGGGCTTCTCCGTCTGTTTTAAAGGCAGTTCCGTTAACTGGGTAATCGATAGTGGCACTTGTGGCATTCACGCTACCTAATTTGAGATATTTTATCCCTCCACTACCTGCGGCAACGAATACGTTGGCATCTGTCTCGTTTCCATCTACGTATAATGCCCTTGGTTCACCGGCAAGATTGGATCCTGTCCCAAACTTAGTTCTTCTGCTAGTCCAACCAAGATCAATTCCCAGCATGCCCCCGTCACTCTTCTTTTCCACCATAGGAACTGGGGCATTGTTAGAATCTCCTATTGTGTATGCGGAGATGCCGCCTGACTGATCAAGTACCACCACGTAGTCTTTGACAGCTTTTACATCTATAGGGGCAACAGATTCATCCCACTGGTAAATGAGATCAAGACTTCGACTGGTGTCGTCATTAAGATTGGAACCTTTTAGTACCTTTATCCCCCCACCGCCATCGGCAACAAAAATTTTGGGAATATCAGTTGAATTAGCCCCCTTAACCCCCATGATTTCATAGGCCTCACCTGAAGTATCCAGGTTTGCAATGTATTGTAAGGCCAGTGTGTCAGTCTTTAAGGTAGCATTTCCCGATGTCTTGAATATGTATATCCCCTTTTCGCCACAGGCTGCCAAAAGCCAATCATCTCGAAAATCTGCTGTCACATTTGCAGCATAAATACCCTTTACGTTCAATGTACCTATGTCAGAGGAAATATTCCCAAATTCCCTTAAATCAAGAGTACTGTTGTCTTCACTATCGAGCTCAAAGGCATATATTCCTGAGTCTGTCCCAACAAAAATGAGGGTCTCATTGGCGTCAGGATTTGGATAGTCATGGATAGCTGAGTTGGTATAGGTAGAGATACTTTGTCCTGTTGCGCTAAAGCTTTTCCCCAATGAATAGGATATGGCATCTTGACTGTCGTCACCACCAATATTCGAAGGGGCTAAGGTAAAAACATCTAGTATATTCGGACCAGTAACTGCCAGGTAATCTGTCTGAGATGAACCCTTTATTTTTGCACTAAAGTGCTCTATGGAATATGCAGGATAGGCCAACTGGAACACGTCAAAGTCTGGTTCTCCTCCGTAACGTGCCCATTGGCCTGAGGATTCATCAAATTTTATGGCAAAAAGGATTCCCCCTGTACCTGAAAGTTGTCGTGCTCCAATTATGACGTAATCGTCAGAACCGGACGAAAAGGCCTCTATAGACTGGCCTTCGTAGGTAACGGACTGGTTATTTGGGTCTTTCAACACCACCCTGTCTTTGAAGGTTATGGCACCAGTTGTCCCATCTACGGAAAAGGCTAGGCAGTATGGGCCACTTATTGCAAATAGATACTCAAGATGCCCATCGCCATCTTGATCCACTCCACTTACCCCAACCGGACTTATTGGGATCTCCTCGCCAATCCACTCTATGGAAATGGTTCTATCTGCCCATCCATATGGTTTAGACGTAGAATTTGTATCATAGTTCAATACCGCAACTCCACCATCTCCAAGGGCAACATATACCTGATCCCCTGAAAGCCCTGAAGGATCATTTAAAATTCCTCCAAATACAAACGACTGATTCTTGTAGGAAGGTGCTGTGGGATCCGAAGTCCTATCCTTTGGAGATTCCAAGAGATTAGAAATATTTGCAGCAGAATAAACTTGCTTGGGATTAAAGACTAAGGCCCATAAGATTGTTAGAATCGCAAATACTTTTAATAGTCTTACCTTTTTATAGATAGATTTCATCTTTTCTTTTTGCATCATGACAGTATCCTCCTATGCTGGGCCTACAGTTTTTTACTGACCTGTACAACTACGGCCTGTTTCATCTGACCTTGCCCATAATCCCATTTGGCCTCAATTGGATATTGTCCACTAGGAAGGTCTATGCCAGGGAGAATAAAAAAGAGCATATCCTTTAATGGATCGTAAAAATACGAGCCAGCTCCAACCAGAGCACCTGTTATGTCGATTCCTTCATATAAAATTGAAGCTGTTTTGAGCTTGGAGACTTTGGGGACGACCATAAATAGGTTTGCAACATCTGCTGGCATACTCCATAAGCTCACATCATCTGGCATGTCAGGACAAAATCCCCTAACTGGAGAAACAATTGCCCCTCGTATATCTCCTTCGAGAGAATCCTCTTTTATGGTAATAGGAATACATCTTTGACCTTGATGGGCCTCTATTATAAATCGAGGTGATAGCTCTACTCTCTCTATTCCTTTTGCATTGACATACCCAATTCTTAAGATACACCCGTTGACACTGGCATTAACGATATCCCCTTCCAGTCTATCAACCCCAAGAAATCTAAGTTTATCAGGAGGATATACCAATTCTAACCCCACAGACTGAATCTTTTTACCCGGATCAGCTACAAGAACGATCTTTGAAACCAGTTGCCCCTTCTCTTCTTTTAGCTCTAGACCCACTGTTGGGGCACATAAAGCCTCTTTGTTCAAGATCAGAAATGCTATTAACGCAGACAAAACTGCCAATGTATTCTTCCATTTTGGGTAAAAACTCTTTTCATTCATGGCACTCTCCTCCCATGGTCCCTACACTGCCAATTATTTAGATTTAATTTATCCTAAAATCTAAGATATCCTCTCCAATAACCGCCTCTGGCGTTTTCTCGGGATCGGCTCCAGGCCTCGTCAACAAAAATTTCAGTTTGCCCGAAAGGGCAGAAACATCTTCAGGTATATGTGAAAGAAATGTTTGAGCAGTGACGTTTCTGTCAAAAAATATGCTTCTTATTACTGGCTCTGGAGACGATGGAAAAGGACCATCACCGTAGGGCTTTGCTTCAAGAGATCCATCTTTTCCCACTATCCAGTAATACGTTGATGTTGAATCCCCTGCAGTGATTTCAGTAAGTAGGTACAAGTCCACCAACTTTGGTTCACTTGGCCGAATTGTTATCAGTATCCCCATGTCATCGCCTGGATGAAAGACCCTCTGGATGGCTCCAGGATAAAGGGTAGTCTCAATATCCACAGGAATTAAACTTGAAAAATCAACAGATTGGGCTCCAAATGAGCTAATCCCCGTCCTCGCCTTGGCACGACCATCAGAGTCGACAAAATAGACGTCATAGGAACCGGGATCTGGAGAAAAAGATAATGAAGTGGCATTGTATGTGGCACCAAGCTTCAACAGATATCCCTTATTCGTAAAGACGAAGGAATTCCCTAGGCTAGAATTATCTATGCCATGGATGTCCAAACGGCTCTCTGTACCTAGATAGGTGGGGACAGGAATTGCCCCAATACCTTCAGGAGACAGGTAATAGACCGCACCCTCATATCGGTCTTGACCAATTGAGTAATGAACCCATAACTTTCCTGTAAAAATGTCCTTTGCTCCGGTGACCGGATACCTTCTTAGGAGCCAGGGATTGAGATCTGTCAATTCAAGGATATCAATCCATGAATCCTCTATCAGCACAGCAAATGCCATGTGTTTTCCTTTATAATTGGCCAATGGATGATCTATGGTAAAGACCAGGGCCTTTTTAAAGCGGTTAAAGTCGTAGGCCCTTCCATTTAAAAAGAGCCCCCTTTGTACCCCCTCTTTTATTGGAAGTATTTTCCCTGATGCATCACAGAATATTCCGAAGCCTCCACTGAGGGCCCCATGAATAGGTCTTATTTCGAGACTCCATGAATCCCTCAAAACTGGTACATATGGATTAATTGTCTCCACAAAAGTGCATTTGCCCGATTGATCCACAGAGACAATCCCATTGTCATGGGAAAAAAGGAGCTTTGGCCTTATTGTCGAAATATTCCATATAAGCGGAAGAGAAGTACTTTGGCCTTGACCATCAAAGGCCTCGAGACTCAAAATTCCTCTTTCAGTTCCAATGAAAAGATTTGGATATCTAAAAACCGAATCAGTAGGATGAAAAGGAAGATATATTTTGTCTGAGGCCAGGGAAATACCTTCAAAACCGCGATCAAGCCTAAAGACCTCGAGAGTATTATTTGAAAATGCAAGGAGTTCATATTGGCCATTTCCCTTATTTCCTGGACCAAAGATGAAATCAGTCTCGTCCACCTTCTTTGACAAGCCAAAGGATCCTATGTGGCGTAGAGACTGCGAAACAGGATCAAGCGAAACGACATCTAGGTAATATCCACCATTTAAAACCAGTTTTTCTTCTTCTGGGAAATAAAGCGCTGAATCTGCCCCAGATTCTACACCAGATGTCTTAAACTTTTTGATTAGGCCCTGTGGCACTAGGAAAATAGGATGGAAAATAGGCTTGGTACCGATTAGTTGAAAAGGACCAAGGACTTGGGACTCAAAACCTGATGCCGACACCTCTAACCAAAATAATGCATCATTGTCTATTCCATCTACCTCAAAGTTACCAGCTCCGTCAGTAGATATATCAAAGAGTACTGAACCGTCCTTTGTGTTCAGTCCCCTGACCTTTGCCCCCTGTATTGGATGAGGGCTAAAATCTATAATGGATGACAAAACCGTCCCAAAAAATGTTGGATTTGGTTCTGATTCAGTAACCTCAGATAGTTTTCCAGTGGTTTGAGGAAAAAGTTTTAAAGCCCCAGTGTACTCAGTCCCTGGTGGGACATACAACTCCTCTAAAACCTCCTGATATCCATTTGCTTTTAGTTCGAGTATGTACGTACCTGGGGTTATGTCACGCTTTTCAAAACGACCTGAGGCATCGGTCCGCGCTGTGAACACCTCGGTTCCATCTTTTAGGGTAAAAATGAGCTGGGCATTCCATATTGGGGAAAGATCAGTTTTTGCCAGAACAATCCCGGAAATACTACTTTTACCTATAGCTTCTATGTTATCTACTGTTGTTATGGGCTGTTGGTCTTTAAACATATGAACCACTATTCCACTTTTTTGTTCTGACGATACTTGAATTCTGTATCCCTCAAGAGGTTGGTATCCTGGAGGATTAACCCAAAGGGTATAGTTTCCACTTAGAAGCTCTGATGTCTCATAGTGGTCCTTCACAAAATAGAAATTCAATTTTTTATTATTAAAATCAATTAGATATAGAGTTTGAGTTGAAAGGCTAATAGGAGTGAAGCTGGTCCCGTCAACTACCTGTAATAGGATCTTTCCGCCATTCAGGCTAGAGGCACTCAGTTTTCCCGGGTCAAACTTATGAAGGTACAGATTATAAACATTGCTACCCTTTTCAACAGAAACTGTCTGTTTTACTAAATGGGTCTTTCCCGAATCGGTTAATGTCGCACTTAACACATAGGAATTACCTGGTTCCAGGCCGTGGAAAGTCACGACACCAGTTGTGGTTGTTGGTCCCTCAACCTTTATGGTCCTACCTATCCGATCGTCATAAAGGCTGACCTGGACGCCTTTAACCCCAACTAGTGAAATCGGATCTATGACCCTTACTTCTAAAGTTGTTTTGAGGGCTTTTTTAACAAAGAGATTTATTGGATCTGTTTCAGAGATGGACTGAGGACTTGTGACCAGAGAATATGCCCCCTCTCCCTCTGCGAGCCACATATATTTGAAGTCGTCACCCTTTCTAAGCCAGTCTATCTCACAACAGCCATCTTCTCTTGTAATGCAAGAATATAGGCCAGTTACATCCCTTATCCTCAATCCCTGGGCTGGAATCCGTGAATCTTCAAAAAAAGCGCAGAACTTACCATTGATGTAGGAATAAACATCACCTGTAGGCCGCCCCAGGGGCAGAAGTTCAATGATTACGTTTTTTATAGTAGAATTGTCATCTTTGAGAGTAACAGTAACTGAGCCCTCCTGATATCCCTCCCTATGGACAAGGAGAGTGTAAGTTCCAGCCCCAATACCATCTATCAGAAATTCGCCACCGCCTCCTGTAACCACAGAGACTAGACGACGCAAATCACTGCCTTCTCCTTCATAGGCAACAACTTCAGCAGCAGCAATTGGGTCCAACGTGGTTGAGCTTCTGACAATTCCCTCTATTGAACCGAAAAATTCTACAACTACGTCTTCACCAATTCCAAACACTGTAAAGGCAGACGCCCCGTTAAATCTGTCATCCATGCCCACAAGATAAAGGGCCTGCAATCCTGGTGAAGAACTGGTGAAATCAATTTTAACATTACTGCCTGTCTTGATAATAAAATCACTACCTAATGGATAATGAATCTTAAAGGGATCTACCCAGTAATAAATTGATAAAGGATTCCCGTACTCATCAGTTCCACTTCCTGATGCTGTTATGTTGGCATCCTCGTATCTTGCCTCAAAGGCTGGTTCAGAGATTGAGACCTTCGGCTCCTTTTCACCGACTGCCTTGAACAGAAGTAGCCCTCCACCCTGCCTATAGGTCTTAAAATCGTTTACTGTGCCACTTGGAACAATGGGGATTGTCAGGTATTTTTCTGGCGGTATTTGAAAATCATCAACTAGTTTTAGTTTGAATGTCGCCAAAGCCATTATCCCATGCTTCACCTGACCGTCGTTCCAGGTAGACGAAACAGGGTTAAGGGCTGAACCACCAATTATAAGCTCCTTTAAATATGGCCTATTTTCATCAAAGACCTGGTTTTCGACGAGATTTGCACCTAGAAAATCAAAATTTTCCGTCAGTCCGGTCCTAGACAGACTATTCGGCACATAAGTGACATATCTTGTGTCCAACAACACTGAAAAACCAAAGGCCCTCAATTTTTCTGCCTTGACATAAACAGTGAATGTGACCTCAGCTCCCGGCACTGCTTCTACGGTTTGAGGGCCGATAAAAAACAGGTTTGTCCTGGCCTGGCCATTTCCAGCAAGTATTAACAGAAGCCAGAAAAAGGCCAGGCAAACCACTTTGATTCTTTCATTCAAACCAATGGACCACTTCAATTGGTTTAGCCCCTATTTTTTACCTCTTCATATTGAGGAGCTCGCTCATCATGTCGTCTGTAGTAGTTATAAGCCTAGAGTTCGCCTGAAAGGCCCTTTGGGTAGTTATCAACTTTACGAATTCAGTTCCAAGATCCACTGTAGACTGCTCTAGGGCATTAGATGCTATGGATCCTAATCCATTAGTCCTGGGTTGACCTGTAATTGCCGGCCCTGAGGCAGTAGTTTGACGAAAGAGATTACCGCCTTCTTTGCCAAGGGCCTGAGGTGCGTTAAAACGTGCCAACGCCACCTGTGCTAGTGCTACAATCCGACCGTTTGAATAATGGCCAGATATAACCCCCTCTGAATCTACGTTAATGCTTTCGAGAAAACCTGGCCCAAATCCATCCTGGTCATAGAAGATAGTACTTGAACGATTGGCATACTGGGTTGAACTGATGGCATCTGTATTCCACTTTAAAACCGTAGGTGGAGATGTGGTACGATCTAGAGTTGCCTGTGCGCCAAAATTGAATTCTATAATCTGTGCAGACTGATCCTGACCCGTTGATGGATTTACAGTTCCTGTTGGCGGTATAAAAAATGCCACTAGTTGCGGATAATTATGATCTCCATAGGTTACTGGCTCCCAGGTACCACCATTAAAACGTTCAATGGGACTGGTTGGATCTCCGGCCTGTCCGTAGATCGCCTCAATTTGTCCCTGAGGAGTGAATTTGATGTGTCCCCTCATTAACATCCCAGCCTGTGGTGTACCAGCAGCAGCGCTCTTATCCTCATTGGGATTCATAGTCACTAAAAACTCCCACTCCCTCTCATTTGCAGTCCTGTCGAAATAGATCGTAAGGTCATGGGTATTTCCAAGGCTATCATATATATTTAGGGAGGTCCTATATTCATAATGAACATTTGCAGTAAGGGTCCCTGCATCTTTACCATCTGTGGAAACCCAGTCATCCCAAAGAGTAGCTGGGCTCACAGGTCCAGGAGTCCTGCTGTCCAGATTGACAGTTAATGTTGTTTGAGTTGTTGCTACTGGTGGTGAAGAATTTGATATTTGAATGCTCTGTATCCCACCAATTATTTCAGCGGAACCATCTGGTTGAGTCTCCATCTTCCAACCCTGCACCCTTAACCCGGCAGGATTCACCAAGTATCCAAATTGATCCAAGTGGAATTGACCATCACGGGTGTAATACAAGCTGTTTTCCACCTTTGGATCAGTGACGATAAAAAATCCATTTCCCGCAATGGCAAGGTCTGTAGGAGATGATGTGCTCTCAAAAGATCCTTGAATAAATAATGGAGAAACGTCTGCCATAGATGAACCGCGTCCTATCTGAGATGTGCCACTGGCGGTGTTAATGTTTAGGGCCATAATATCTTGGAATGTAGCCCTTGCCCCTTTAAAGGCTGTAGTATTGATATTTGAAATATTGTCGCCGATGACCTGCATGGCCGTCCCCATGTTTGAGAGCCCACTAACTCCTGAGTAAAGCGAACTTGTTAGACCCATATTTACCTCCCTAGGTTTTGTTTTACGCTTTGAATATCTTTAAGATTTGTTGTCTCTCCAGTATCTAAAGACAGTGCTATATTTCCATTTACCTCTGTCTTTAGGCCAACCACTGTGCCTTGAGTCCACAAGGTGGTATCCAGATTGTTGCCCTCTTGATCAAGAGCTGTAACTGTCATGAAATATGTACCAGGATTCACTGTCTCTCCTGCATCATCTTTCCCGTCCCAGACAAATTCGGTTTTTTCACCCTGAATCCCTCCAATATCTATATTTCTTACTATTCTTCCCTGTTCATCGGTTATAGTGACAAGGGTTGAGGCAGACGGTTTGTCCAGTTGAATCTTTACTGGGTCAGCTCCACCTTCTGTTAACCTTACGGCACTCCCTTTGTAGGTAACATCCTTTCCTAAAAAGCTTACGGATTCCGTCAAACTACTGGCTTCAGTAGCATCTACGAGCTTTGTAATTGCCTCATTGTTTTTATACATGAGATCAACCATATTGAACTGGGCCACCTGCGTAGCCATCTCAGCACTTTGCATTGGATTCATGGGATCTTGATACTGAAGTTGCGTAACAAAAAGTTTCATAAAATCTTCCCGGTCTAGCTGGGCTCTCTGATTATTGGAGGCCGCTTTTAGTTCTTCTATTCCGTTATTGCTCACAGTATTTATTGTTGGTACTGCCATTTCTTCTCTGCCTCCTTAAACCCTAATGCTAAGTGCTTGCCCTTGTGTCCAAGAGATAAAATGAGATCTGTTAATTTGATCCTCAGTTATATTTTTTGATTTAGCTGTTTTCCAAGACAGTCCTTTGGTGCTACCATCAGAGTTTCCCCTGTAACGATCGTGAAAACTCCACTGTGTTTGTGCATTTGATCCTGATTCATGACCTGATACATCCACACTAAATTCTTGGAGATGAAAACCACTATGTGCCAATGTCTCTTTCAAAATATTGTGGTGTTGAAGGAGTAGGCCCTTAACGTCTTTAACTTCTGTTACAAAAGCCGCCTTTACAGTGTTATCTGTCTGGTCTACCTTCAAATCCACCTTTATTCGCCCAAGTTCAGGGGGATGAAGCCTTAGATACAATCGATTCTCTCCCCTTTTTATGGATTGAACTATGCCCTTACCAATTGTATTAACGAGCTCAACGGCCTCTTGATCCAACACATGCGGTTTTACCGTATCTGTTGCCTGAGCATAGGACGTATTTCCAAGACCGGGTTTAACAGAATGATCTTGAATAGAGCCAGTTACATGCCCTATTTCTTTAAAATTGCTATTTTTTGCATTATTTTTCGCCAAATTAGGCTCATCAATATTATTACGATTAGCTTTTTCTTGTTTAAAAGGACTAATCTCTCTCAAGTCTTCGATTGCTTTGCCATCAGCCAAGACTTTACCATTACTCTCTTTTAACTCTCCTTGGTCATAGAGAGATATATTCTGATTGTTTTCATCTTTTAAAATAATTTTATTTGGCGATATGTTTTTCTTTGAATTTCCCTTTTCTTGATTTTTATAAAACTTATCAAGCTCCAAGCTTTCATTTCCAAACTTAGCTATTTTGACTGATTCTTGCTGTAACACAGGAGAATCATGTACTTTTCCTCGTATTACATTGAAACCATCTTGAAAAAAATCTCCTTTGGATGGACCAAAGGAGGGCTCCTCTTGATTTTCAAAACTATCCAGAATCTTGGAGTGATCTTTCTCTACAGTTATATTCGCAATCCCACGATATTTAGCGCCAGAGGCTAGATCTTCCGAGACTGCGGAATAAGGCATACCTTTTACATCCTTACCCCCTGCTGTTGACTGTGATTCAACCATAGGGGCTTTATTAGAAACATCTATTTGACGAAGAGTCTGTTGAACTATTTCCTTTGTTTGAAACTCCTCAAACTCGCTTGGACTAGACTTCAGAAAATCAATTATCCTTTTTAAGCTCTCGGTAAGCTCAGATATTTTTTTATTGTGAGGTGAAAGATCAGATTGCAAAAAGTGATTCTCAGATGGGATCTTTTTTCCATCTTCTTTAAAGAATTCTAGTTTTATTTGATCATCAGCATTAATTTCCTTATTAAGGCCAATAGGACCTGTTTTAATGTAATATTCATTAGGTTTTAATTGTGATTCTTTTAAAAAAACTACTTTATTCAGAGGATCAGTGAAATTTTTTTCTATAAGATCAATAATCCCAAATAAAAATCCTTGCCCATCCTCCCTTCCTTTAGATTCCGCCGTATTATCTTTAATTTTTGCCTCTTTTTCTAGACTTTGTAACGAATCCATCTGAGGTTCAGGGCTACTGCCTTCAACAGGCTCATCTAAAGGATTCGAAAAACTATTAAGGGCCTTAAAAAGTTCATTTAAATAGCCTTCTAAAGTCAAATCTCCATTAGACTGCTCCTTGGAAAGGTTCGTTAAAAATTCCTTAAGCTCTCCTAAGACCTGAGTCTTCAACCCCTGAACGCCATTTTCTCCAGCATCTTTGCACAATCCAGCCAAGGCCTCGTTGAACATTTCCACAAATTGATGATCTTCTGCAAAGACTTCTCCTGCGACAAAACCTTCCGTGGATCCTTTGATCAAAGATCCTGGAGTCATCAATCCCAATATTTCACTTAACAGGATCATCTAATAGTCTTCCTCTGCAAAGCATGCGTATGGTCTTGAAACATGAATTGCAAAAGACGTGCCTGGTATGAGATAGCTCTAAACTCTTTTTAAGATAGCTTTAAAAAGTTACTTTTTATTATGGGATTGAAAAAAGCTGTGGGGATATTTGAAAATTCTCAAGAATTGATTGAGGAACATTTTACCCATCATACTGGGCACTTGCTTCCATGGCGCTTTTGTGTACGATCACACGATCACCCCCAAGCTCTTTTGCTTTATACATGGCCTCGTCTGCCTGATGGATGAGCGTGTATAGGTCATCTCTCAACTTTCTATTAGTCCTTTTAAATCTTGAAATCCCTATACTAAGGGTTGTTCCCTTGCGGTCTGTCTCAAGGTAATTTTGTCTAATGCGTTCAGCAATGATCTGGACTTGTCTTAAATTTGCCTGTGGAATGATCAAGGTAAATTCATCTCCACCAAATCGAAACGCTGAATCAACATATTTTCTAGTGGAATTTATAAGGATTTTTGCAAGATTTCTGAGTATCTTGTCACCTTCTTGGTGTCCGTAGGTATCATTTACAGGTTTAAATTTGTCTAAATCTACTAAGATCAAAAAAAGGGGATAGCCCTGTCTATAGGCCCGCTCTGCCTCTTCCTCTAGCTTTTGTTCAAAGTATCTTCTATTGAATAAGTCCGTTAATCCATCTCTAATAGACAGTCTCTTTAATGTGGCCCTGAGGTTACGTTCTCTAATGACGCGCCTCAATTTTGCCTCGAGTTCATTAAAATTAAATGGCTTTTGAATAAAATCACTTGCTCCAGCACTAATTACATCAGTATAACTGAAGTCTTTCCCATAGCCCGTCATTACTATTATATCTGTATCTGGCCATCTTTTTTTTATTTCGCGGATGAGACGCATTCCATCCATCCTGGGCATTAAAAGATCAGTAATTACTATCGTCGCATGCTCTTGTTCCATTAACTCCAGGGCTTCAACCCCATCTTTTGCTATTTTAAAGGGAATGTTTATAGAGTCTATAAAATGACCTACGATCCCTAAAATTGCGGGATCATCATCAACTACTATAATGGATTGCTTTTCTTCATAGGCAAAACGTTCTGAGTCCTCTCGGAGGTCAACCAATTTTCCTAACCCACTCTCCCACGAAAAATGTCACTGGTAATCTATTGAATATGGTTAAAGACAAGTTGTCCTTCTATCTTGCATTTTTTAAAAAAGCTCTTAAATTATTTTATATGTCTCTTGACTGAATCCTTGAGTTCATCCAAATTAAAGGATTTAACTATATAATCGTCTGAGGCCCACGACGCAAGATCTTGTTTGTACTCAGGATAAGCACTACTCAATATCACTGGCACATCAGGTCTCTTTTGTTTCATCTGCCTCAAAACTTCGATGCCATCCATACCAGGCATGTTTATATCCAGAATTACAAGATCTGGGCAAATCTCATCAAAGAGAGCTAAAGCCTCTTCTCCGTCCATGGCAGAAATCACTTCATATCCTTCATCCTCGAGTTCTTCTCTATAAAGAAGGTGTATACTTTCTTCGTCATCTACCACTAAAATCTTCTTTTTTGATCCCATTATAAATATCCTCCTTTTTGGATTAGGCCTCAGTGGAGGTACAGCAATAAGTTATTGCTGCAAATTCCTAGTCTGTAAGCCCTCACTTGGTTCAATAGATTCGAAACAGCGTAGTGTTTAATGAACCTACTTCCCATAAATCAATGGTTCCTCAACAACGGACAGTGGACACCTTATGAGCACTTATCATTTATCAATACTTAGGTCTTTTTAAACTCTTTCCTAATATCTATCTCCCTGAGAAAGCGCGCAGCCTCTTCAGGAGGTGTAGGATTAATATAGAAACCTGTACCCCATTCAAATCCTGCCACCATAGTTAATTTGGGCATTATTTCAATGTGCCAATGATAGTGTTCAAGAGAGCCATTTCTTAGAGGTGCACTATGAAGCATATAATTATATGGGACTCGGGGTAGGGCCTTATTTAACCTTCTCATTACTTCACTAAAGAGATTAGTAAGGCCTAAAAGCTGATCTTCGTCCATATCAGTATATGAAGATTGATGCCTTTTGGGCATAATCCATATTTCAAAAGGTGACCGTGGAGCAAAAGGGCAAACTGCCACAAATTCCCTGTTTTCCGCTACAATTCTTATATTCTGAGAACGTTCTTGCCTTATAATGTCACAAAAGACGCATCTATCCTTATAATCAAAATATCTTAGGCATCCCTTAATTTCTTCTTCAATCCTGTGTGGCACAATAGGTAAGGCAATGAGTTGAGAATGAGAATGCTCAAGAGACGCCCCGGCTGCCCTCCCAAAATTTTTAAATATTATAATATACTTAAATCGTGAATCTTTTTTCAGATCTAGGATCCTATCTCTATATGCTCTAAATATCTGGATGAGCTGCTCTCTTGGCATATCAGAGATTGTCTCATTGTGATTAGGGGTCTCTATAATGACCTCATGTGCCCCTATTCCATTCATTTTGTCATAAATGCCCTCGCCTCTCTTATCTAAATCGCCTTCAATCACGAGGGCCGGGAACTTATTGGGAACTACCCTAAGTGTCCATCCAGGGGTATTGGGGGCAAAAACAGGTCTGCCATATGCAAGCACTTCAGGAGGAGTAGTATTTTCATTGCCTGGACAAAGGGGACAAAAGCCTCCTTTTGTCCGCTCTTCTTCAATTATAAAATCAGAGGGACGCTTTCCCCTTTCCTTTGAAATTATTACCCAACGACCAATAATTGGATCACGTCTTAACTCAGGCATGCTCTTTATCTCAAATTAGCCAAAGTCGATTCTCAAAATCCTTATCTGGGACCCTTACCCCAACAGCACCCACTTCAGGCCAACGCTCTACAGCGACCCCATCTCTAAATACCTCCACAAAAAAATCTAACTCCTCTCCTTCTCCCCTTCCCAATAGAGCAAACGGTAAACCGAGCTCGAGAATATCGTGGAATCCATACCTAACACCTACATCCTCGCAGTTCTTTTTTTGTCCGTCAACAAAAATCTCGTAACGCTGATGTGGTTCTCCCTCTTTTGCTGAAAACTTTAGGGCAAATTTGACTACCCTCTCGCCTCGAATGTTTACAACTATCTTTAGGGATTCCCTATGCCAACGGTCCGGATTTTCATAGGGGCTGACCTTTAAAAATAGAGAGTTTAAATTAAATCCGTAAAGGACTTCCTTGATATAATAAACAGGTTTATACATGCTAGTGAGAGTACTTGCCTCAAGGGAACCAGCTCCAGACCATTCCCAGTAAAAGCTTAGCCTTCCATCTATCTCTGGATCTATAAATCCCATGGGTTCTTTAACAAGACTTACAGCCTTTTCCCTCTTTATGGGTGTATCCAATGAAGAGGGCCATGGTTGTCCTATAGTCTCATAGACCCTCTTGAGATATGACCTAAAAAGAGAATCAAATAATAAGGCAAAATCAGAATGAAACTGGTCTCCGTACCACCAAAACCAGTCACTCCCTTCTGCAGCATATATCCACTCTCTTGCCTCTGCCAAAATACTCGGGTCTTTTGTGTGTGTCCCTTCTTCATTTGAAAGGGCCGATCTTGCAGAAAGGAGTTCCTCCCAAGCAGTATTTTCCTCTTTGCCTCCTATCCAAATAGAAAAATCACTGTTTATCCATGAACCAGTGTAAAGCTGCTTTATAGTTTTTGTCGGTGGATATTCTTCCAGATACTCTGTTATTGTTACAAACTGAATCTCTGGATCCTTTGAAATCTCATTATAAATTCCTGTTAGAAGATGTTGACCTCCGTCCTGATAATACTCCCATGGATTTTCGCCATCTAAAATGATGGCACATAATGGTGGACGTGAATGTCTTTTGCAATGTTCCAATATTTCCTTTAGCCTACTATGAAAGTCCCTAATGGCAATTTCTGTATCTGTTTTATGGTAAACAAAGCCAATGAGGTCACTGAGTTCATGGTGTCTAAAGACAATTGGTATAGAATAGTCCTTGTATTCAGCATAGTATGGCTCAAAAAGATTGGGATCTGAGACATGGCCAATGCTTCTCTTGAGAATCCCTTCGTCCGTTGCCATCCATTTAAAACCGGCCTCTCTGACCAATGGAATGAGTTCAGGGCATACTGAACCCTCTGAAGGCCAAAGCCCATTAGGTGACTTTCCGAAAAGCCTTTTCATATATTCTACAGACTTAGACAACTGGGCCAAGGCACCTCAGGATATGAAAAACAAGATGGAAGCATTGCATCTGGCATGGCCCTCCGGGCACTATCTGAATTAATCAATAATGGTAATATTGGATGATAAAAGGGAGTTGTAGTAATATCTATTTTCCCGCTTTTCCAAAGCTCTCTATATCTACTTATTAATGCCTCAAGGACCGATAAATGAAAGTCCAGAAGCCCATTTTTTTCATCTTCGGTAAATAGTCTCCCCTTTTTAAGCAGTCCCTGGATAAAAGGATCTTTCCTATGAGAAAATCCAACCCATGTAAGGTTGAACCAGACCTGTAGATCTCTTATGTCGTCGTCAGAGAACCTCCTCGATATTTCTTCTAAATTCAGTTTATTAATTTCTCTTCCGCGACACTCAAGTAATTGCCTGTATCTTTCATAAGGCTCCACCATTGTGGGCCAATGACAAGAAAAAAAATGTCTTAAAATAAAGACCCTTTCCTGGAAATTTAGATCTTGAGGTAGACGTCGGCTTAACTCAAGAAACCTGTCTTTTTTTTTAGAATACTGTTCTAATTGATATAGAAGGGAGGGCACCAGATTGAAGGTAACTCTTACATGGTCGTCAGCCCCTTCAAGGGCACTTATCATATCGCTATAGGCCTTTACTCCATGCAGTCTTACCCATGGCATCAAAAACTCTTGATTTTCAGGATCTATGTATAAGGGCTGATGCATGTGCCATAGGAAGGCAACATTTAAAGTCATCTCATAAGCCCCTTAATTTTTCCTCCTTTTCTTGACGCGCCTTACATTCAATACATAAGGTTGCAACAGGTCGTGCCTCTAGGCGTTTTACCCCTATTTCTTCACCACATTCCTCACATATCCCGTAAGTACCGTCTTCGATCCTTTCTAGGGCCTTTTTTATCTTCTTAATAAGCTTACGTTCTCTGTCTCGAATCCTTAACTCAAAACTCCTATCGGATTCCACTGTAGCCCTATCAGTAATATCGGGATAATGACCATTCATGTCTGTCATTTCTTCTAGAGTCTGCTCTGCCTCTCCAAGAAGCTCATTAAGCTTGTCCTCGAGAATCTTTTTAAAGTGGTCAAGCTGTTTCTGATCCATGAAATCCTCCGTAAGCTATGCTTCTTTTTTCCAGGTACCACTTTTTCCCCCGGATTTATATTCAAGTTGAATATTGGTTATTACAATACCTTTTTCCAATGCCTTTAACATATCATAGACAGTGAGGGCTGCGACTGTTGCAGCAGTCATGGCCTCCATCTCCACCCCGGTTTTAGCTGTAGTACGAGCTGTTGCCGTAATTTTTACGGCCCTTTCTTCAGGGATCAAATCAAAATCAATCCCCACAAAATTAAGAGGCAGAGGATGACATAAGGGAACAAGCTCGTCAACCCTTTTAGCAGCAAGAATCCCTGCAATTCTAGCCGTGGAAAAGACATCCCCCTTTGGAACCGACTTATCCAACAAGGCAGAGAAGGCATCTTCTCCCATCTTAACTACACAGGATGCGATAGCCTCGCGAGACGTCTGGACTTTTCCCGAGACATCCACCATCCTTGCCTTGCCCTGATCATCTAAATGGGAAAGTACCTTTACCATTTTCAAGAACCTTTTTTAACCTTCTTTCTCAAAAAAATCGAACTTTTTTAGGAATTTCTTTAAAAATCCCCCTTCTTTTTGGAGAGTCTCCTCTTTAGTAGATTCTATCTTCTGAAATTCCTCTAGTAATTCCTTCTGGCGTTCTGTGAGGTTTTGAGGTGTTTTCACAAAAAATTGAATAACAAAATCTCCTGAACCGAGACCCCGTAAATCAGGTATACCTTCTCCCTTGAGGCGAATGCTCTCCCCTGTTTGAAGTCCAGGAGGAATCTCTATTTCTTTAGTTCCATCCAGAGTTGGAACCTCTACCTTGGCCCCAAGGGCTGCCTGTGAAATAGAGATAGGCATGGTAAAATATACATCATTGCCCCTACGTTCAAAAAATTCATGGGGCTCTACGTGCAATACTATGTATAAATCTCCTCTTGGCCCACCTCTTAAGCCCGCTTCACCTTCTTCACGCAATCTCAGCCTAGAACCTGTATCCACTCCAGCAGGTATACGTATTGTAACTTTTTGACGTTGAGGCCTTCGACCCTTTCCACCACATGAAGGACAGGGATTTTCTATAACTTGCCCAGAGCCATTACAATTTGGACATGTTGTAGCAATTCTAAAGAAACCCTCAGCCCTCACTACCTGGCCTCGACCACCGCACATCCTACATATTGAAGGATGGGTTCCCTCTTTAAGACCTGTTCCACTACACGAACTACAGGTCTCAAGCCTCTCTATCTCGATCTCTTTTTCTACGCCTTTGACTGCCTCAATAAAGGTAATACTGAGATCATACCTCAAATCCCTGCCGGGCTGAGGGCCTCTTCGACTATGCACGTCACGAGACGAAAAGCCAAAGAATTCACCAAAAATATCATTAAAGGCACCAAAAATGTCATCAAAACCAGAAAAACCTTGGAATCCTGATTGCTTAAGACCTTCATGGCCATATGCATCATACAATCTCCTCTTTTCAGGATCCCTTAAAACTTCATAGGCCTCTGCTGCCTCTTTAAAGCGTTCTTCAGCCTCTTTGTCCCCGGGATTTCTGTCAGGATGATATTTTAATGCTAGCTTCCTATAGGCCTTTTTTATCTCTTCTTGAGTAGAGGAACGAGAAATTCCTAGGATTTCGTAGTAGTCCCTTTTCATAATCTACTTTGCTATGACACCAGAAGCATCTTCTTCTAGGGCCTTAAAAATACGCTGTTCTTCTGCCTCTTTTCCTAACTCTTCAATATTATCAAAGGTCACCTTTCCTGCAGCAATTTCCCTCAAAGCAACAACGATTTCTTTGTTTTTACACTTAATTAAGGGTTGGGCCCCCTTTCTAAGCTGTTTCACCCTCTCTACAGCAAGATGTACCAATTCAAACCTACTTCCAACTTTTTTCAGACAGTCTTCAACTGTTACTCGTGCCATTTTTTCCTCCAGAATTACAATGGAATTCTAATACAGGACTTAAAGCTTGATTATTATAATGTTACAATCTTTCCATGCAACCAAAATCCTGCATGACCCATATTCATAGCATGCTTTTGACATTGGCTAAATTGGTAAATCTGTTGGGTGATCCTGGAACATACGTACAGGAAGCATCCTACCTCAATGGCAAACTTGCCAATTCGAAAATTAAGGTGCAATGTATTAAAGGTGAGAAAAACAAAAAATTCATTATGAATCCCTTGCCTTTTAAAAGAAAAACGAATAAAAACACTGAAGTTCCCCTACGGTATGGAGGAGATTTTTAATGAATATCTTGGTAACTGGAGGAGCGGGGTTCATCGGTTCCAACCTTACGGACCACCTCGTCTCCAGAGGTGACAATGTAACTGTAATTGATAATTTAAGCACAGGATCACTAGATAATATTGCGCACCTGCAAAGACTATCTAATTTCAAATATGTAAATGATACCATTTTGAATGAAGAGGTAATGGATGAACTCACCAAAGAGGCAGACTGCGTAATACATCTCGCTGCTGCCGTTGGTGTAAAGTACGTACTAGAAAATCCCCTTACCTCTATTGAAACCAATATTAAGGGTACAGAAATAGTTTTGAATTGTGCAAACCGTCACAAAAAAAGGGTGCTCATAGCCTCTACCTCAGAGGTCTATGGTAAGCACATGCATGCGCCGTTAAAAGAGGATGACAATCTCATTTATGGCCCTCCCAGCACTATGCGTTGGAGTTATGCAGCGGCAAAACTCGTAGATGAATTCACTGCACTTGCCTATCATAGGACAAAGAAACTCGAAGTAATTATCTTTAGATGTTTTAATACCATTGGTCCAAGACAAACCGGTCTCTACGGAATGGTGGTACCGAGATTTATAAAACAGGCCCTCAGAGATGAACCAATTACAGTGTATGGAGATGGCACCCAAACCAGGACTTTCACCTATGTTGGAGATGTTGTTGAGTCTTTAACGCGACTCATGGAATGTGACGCAGCCATTGGAGAAATAATAAATATTGGCGGAAAAGAAGAAGTATCTATTAAAGAGTTGGCAGAAAGAATTAAAAAGCTTGCCAATAGCAACTCAGAAATAATATTGGTCCCATATAATCAAGCCTATGGAAAAGACTTTGAAGATATGATGAGAAGAGTCCCATCCCTTGAAAAACTTGAGGCCCTAATCGGTTATTCTCCAAACACTCCCCTTGATGAAATTCTCAAGAAGACTATTGAATACTTTAGGACAAAGGCAGATTAAGGCCATGTCATGGTAGGAGGTCTTAGAAGAGCCTTTACTGTACATTATCCTATAACATCACAAATCATACACTTTTTGGTGTTTTGCAATACATTTGAGGTGTGTACGCTACTCTTAGCTCACCACCTTTTTAATGCCTCTAGCTACTGGCGGAGAAGTCTCATTTCATGAAACAGATCTTTATGGACAGCGGCATATTATTTTTGATGGCCTTTAGTCTCTCTGCCCTTCTCACTCCTGGTATAATATGGGCATCTCGAACTTTAAACCTGGTGGCTCAACCAAGAGAAGATAGGTGGCATAGCAAACCTACTGCACTATTTGGAGGAATTGGAATTTTTTTGGCCTTTACAGTCCCTTTTGCCTTCACTCAATTACACTCATGGCAAGAAATTTTATTTCTGATATGCGCTTCCTCAATGTTCCTAGTAGGCCTCATAGATGATGTTGTAGAACTAACTCCCCAGGGCAAATTCTTGGCCCAAATCGCTATAAGTGCATTCATAGTGGCTGGTGGCTTCAGACTCAATATAGGTCTTCCTGCCATCTCCATTGTGATGAGCATATTTTGGGTCCTAGCTATAGTAAATGCCTTTAATCTTTTAGACAATATGGATGGGCTTGCAGCTGGCATAGCCGTTGTTTCATCTCTTTCATTTTTTGTTTTTGGTTATATTAGTCTAAAATGTCCCATTTTACTAAATGGTTCAGTACTGCTAGCTGGTGCTACTCTCGGATTTCTCATTTACAATTTTCATCCTGCTCGCATATTCATGGGAGACTGTGGTAGTCTATTTATCGGCTCTGTCCTAGCAATGCTCTCTATCATTGGTACTTGGCACTGTAATAGTGAACTGCCCTCTTCTGGTATAGCAGGACTCACAAACCTCGTACTTGTCCTCACGGTCCCTGTAGCTATACTCATAGTACCTATATTTGATACAGCCCTAGTCTCCTTTACCAGAACACAAAACGGGCGATCCATATTCAAAGGGGGTAGGGATCACACTTCACACAGGCTTGTATTGTTAGGATTGTCTGAAACTAAGACAGTACTCCTATTAATGCTCTGGGCCGCATGTGTTTCAGGACTTACTATTGTCCTGTCAAGACATAGTAAAGAAGGACTTTTTGTCGCCTTGGCTCTTATATCAATCATTGCCTTACTCTTTGGTATATTCCTTTCTCATCAAACAAGGTTTGTTTATCAGGAATCTTCGCCACAAAAAACTCTGACAGCAAACCCTGTCTTCCGGGAAATTCTTAATAAAAAACAAATGCTTCAGGCCACTCTCGACACCGTACTCATATGTCTTGCCTATATTGCCTCGTATCTATTGAGATTCGAGGGAAAGATTGATCCTGTAAATATGAAGTTAATCGAACAGACCCTTCCACTCATCGTCGCAATAAAAATCACATCGTTCTGGGCAGTTGGCCTATACAGGGGACAATGGAGATTTGTGGGTATATGGGACCTGTTTCAACTAATTAAGGCCGTTTTTGCCAGTTCACTCATTTCTATGACAATTTTACTGTTTCTTTATAGATTCCAAGGTTTTTCTAGAATTGTCTTTGTAAACGATGCAATTTTGACATTTCTATTTATAGGTGGAGTCAGACTCCTTTTGCGACTCTTCAAGGAATATTTTGACATGGAAAGGGAACGCAAACACACGATCCCCATCCTCATAATAGGAGCTGGTGATGGAGGAGATCTCTTTTTAAGAGAGCTTAGGAAAAATCCCTATCACGACTACCTACCTGTGGGCTTCATAGATGACGATCCTGCTAAAAAGGGACAAATAATCCACGGTGTAAAGGTTATTGGTGGGAGAAATGACATTCCCAGGCTGGTAAAACAATTTGGAATAAAAAAGATCTTTGTGGCAATAATGTCTATTTCCCCTAAGGTCTTAGATGAATTTTACTGTATCGCTCAAAAAGTAGGGGTTCCCTGCATAAAAGTTCCCAGTCTTATCCCACCAAAACCAGTTACCCATGAAGCGTATGGCCCAAAAGGGAAAAAGATTGTAAGTATTCGTAATAGAAAAATTAGGACCTAAATCCTGCACGGCAAAAGGGGGCAAAAATGAATTATTTACGATTTTATAGAGTATTAGCTAACATCTGGCTTCTCACTAAATTCACTTTTTGGGTGAATCCATATTTAGTGTTTTTTTACCCCCTTGCCGTGCAGGATTTAGGTAGGACTAGAAGCTAAAGGAGGGACAAGTGGCACAAAAAAAATTAACCAAAAAAGATATTGAGAAACTGACTAAAGACTTAACCTTGATAAAAAGACATGGATGGTTCTCTTTAAAGGGAACAGAGAAGAAAGAGTGCCTCTCTTACGCAGATGAATACAAACAATTCATCTCTACTGCCAAGACCGAACGCGAAGTTGCAAGCCATATCACAGACATTTTAAAAGAAAGGCCAGAAATAAAGTTTTGGACTTTCAGGAACAAGGCGGTCTGTGTTTACAAACCTGGAAAGAGACCTGCGGCCCAAGGACTTCGTATTATTGTCTCCCATATAGATGCTCCGAGACTGGATCTCAAGTTGAATCCTCTCTATGAAGACCAGGAAATGGCCTATCTCAAAACACATTACTACGGTGGTATAAAGAAGTTCCACTGGGTCACAAGGCCCTTGGCCCTTCACGGCGTGGTATTTTTAAAAGATGGAAGATGTGTAAAAATTTCCATTGGTGAGGATAAGAATGACCCAGTACTGACCATCAATGACCTGCTTCCACACCTTGCATCAAAGGTTCAAGGTGAAAAGAAGCTAAGAGAGGCCATTCCCGCAGAAAAGTTAAACGTGCTTCTAGGCGGATTTCCCATAGAGGGGCCAGATGATACAAAAGAGGCTGTAAAATTGAACTGCCTACATATTTTAAATACAACCTATGGAATTACAGAAAGGGATCTCATTAGTGCAGAATTAGAGATCGTGCCCCAGGGTGAAGCTCGGGATGTAGGTATAGATAGGGCATTTATAGGGGGTTATGGCCAAGATGATAGGGCATGTGCCTATGCAAGTCTCAAGGCAATAATGGATTCAAAGGATGTTGAATATGCAAATCTCGCCCTCTTTCTAGACAAGGAAGAAATAGGTAGTGATGGAAACACTGGAGCAAAATCAAAATGTCTTGAACTTGCGCTCTATGATATCTTCAGACTTGAAGGGACGGTTATTGAACCTGACACGATTTATAAGGCTCTCAATGCCTCAAAGGCCATTTCAGGTGATGTTACTGCAGGAGTTGATCCAGACTATATGGAGGTATATGAGAAGAGAAACGATGCCCTCATGGGCTATGGCATCAATCTCACCAAGTATACTGGATCAAGAGGAAAATACTCAGCAAATGATGCCCACGCCGAATTCGTAGACTGGGTTACGAGACTCTGGGATAAAGAGGGAATCATCTGGCAAGCAGGAGAGCTTGGAAGAGTCGATGAAGGAGGGGGAGGTACTGTTGCAAAATATATTGCCTCATTGGGAATCGATACAGTAGATGCAGGCCCTCCACTTCTCAGTATGCATTCTCCATTCGAAGTTGCGCATAAATTGGATTTATATATGACCTACAGGGCTTATAAGGCATTTTTTGAGGCATAGAATGAGGCACCCATGACTGGTTATTTTATAAGTGTTGAGTTTTGAGTTAAAAGAAGCAGCCTTTAATAGCCCTTTTGCTTCAACTCAAAACTCAACACTCAAGTCTCTGACTTGAGGTAACCATTTAAAATAAACCAAAATTATCCCCCAACACCAATGCTCGCAAAACTCAAAACTTCCATAGGTTTTCTTCCTTCAACTCAAAACTCAACACTCAAAACTCAAAACTTCTATACGGGGGTGACGAATTCGTTCGTCATGAAAGTTTGGGTTAAAAAGTACTTATGACATTGACCTAATCAAATTGTCTCCATGACCTTCATCACTGCATCATGTAGTCTTGGCCTAAGTTTTTTTAGGCCGTTACGACTCTCTAGTGAATCCAAGGGAAACGTCCTATTAGTAAGGAATACCACTATTATCCCTCTATCTAGGTCTATCCAAAACGAAGTGCCTGTATAGCCAAGGTGGCCAACAGTCTTTTTTGAAAAATGTGTACCGGCCTGAGAACCTGATTCTGAAGGAGTATCAAATCCAAGACAAAATGAGGGCTTGGTACCTGAGCTTGAAGAGTTTGAAGTAGATATCTTGGTCTCTAAAAATTTCCGGAGAATAGCACCAGAAAGACCTTCAATAGCCAATTCGTCCTTATATAAAAGATAGAGCTCTGAAAGAAAGCGTATCAATTCCTTTGCACTACCAAAAAGACCGGCATGCCCAGCACTCCTCCCAAGTGCCCAGGCATTGAGGTCATGGACTTCACCTCTTACCAATTTTTTTCTTCTATTACACTGGAGAGTGGGAGCAATTAATTCTGTTTGCACTTTGAATCCAAGTGCATCTCCGCAAAGCTTAAAGGGCCTTGCCACAAACTCATTAAAGGCTCTAGCCAAATCCATTTGGAGAGTGTCTTCGACTATAAATCCCAAAAGAATAAAGCCAAGGTCGCTATACAGTTCACGTCTGCCAGGTTTATCCACAAGCTCTATGGACAAGATTGCCCTTTTAAATCCTTCTTTTCCCCTTGCCTTCTCATAAAGTGGTGCCCATGCAGGCAGTCCTGACCTATGGCTTAAAAGGTCTCTAATTCGAATAGACTGTTTATTTTCTGGACATGGGCTTAAAAAGGCAAACTCTCTTAGGGTTGTATCAAGGCTTAGTCTTCCTGCATTTACGAGTCTTGTTACAAGTAGAGTGGTGGAGAGAGGCTTTGTAAGTGAGGCAAGATCAAATACTGTGTCTGGCCTGATCTCAGGGCTCTTTATTGAGTACGTCTCTCTTCCCCATGAAAAGACTATGGGTTCGTGTTCCCTCTTCCACACCGCAAGGGAGCAACCTGGGAATATTTTATCAGTTATGGCCCTTAGAATAAGTGGCTCAACAGCCCTTTTCAGGCTATGCCTTAAAGACTCCTCACCCCTTGCCTTCAACTCAAAACTCAAAAATCAAAACTCATAACTTCTAAAAAGGCACATCATCTTCATCAATTGGAGGAGGCTCAAGCTCGCTTTCTTCCATTGATCCTGAGCCCTTGGATTCAAGCATCTGCATTTCTCTTGCGTGTACCTCAGTTGTCCATCGCCTATTACCATCCTGATCTTCCCAGGCCCTTGTACGAAGCTGTCCCTCAATATAGACAAGCATCCCCTTTTTGAGATACTGGCTGCAGATCTCTGCAAGCTTGTCCCAAGCAACTATCCTATGCCATTCAGGCTCCTCTACCCATTCTTCCCCTCTCTTTACACGGTTGTTAGTTGCTATTCTAAAGCTTGCTACAGCCATTCCGGTCTGGGTATAACGTATCTCTGGATCTGCCCCAAGTCTACCTATAAGTATTACCTTATTTACACCCCTTGCCATGACCTCAGATCTCCTTTCAAATAACTTTCTACCCCTTAGCCCTCTAGGGCTTAGATCAAATTATAATCAATAAAACTGAAGAATGATAATTTATTTATTTTAATCCTCTTATAATAAATTATTCATATTTTGTTTAATCAATATCATATAGCATATTTTAGGATTTTTATAGTCAGCAAGTAGTCTAGTTTCATACAAGACAGGATTGATTTTACCTGATTTGAAAGAGGAACTAATTCAATAGACATATAGAAATTATACCAAAAACTTGAATTCACCCTTGCCGAGAAGATCATGGAGGTGCACTATGCCACAAAGCCTTCCAGTCTCTTCAATAACCGGAAGAACTGTAATTAGGTGTTCTTCCATTATGGCAAGGGCATCTGCTGCAAGAACATCTGGAGAGATGAACTTTGGTTGCTGTGTCATAATGTCGTCAATTGGTATATTTCCTAAGTCATGGCTATCTTGGAAATTAGTGTGGGAAAGCCCTCGTCTCAAAAGAGTTCTTCTCACATCACCATCAGTAAATATTCCAATGAGCGCACCGTCTCCATCTACTACCAGGACTGTACCAAGTCCCTTTTTATCCATCTCAGCTACTGCCTTTTTCACTGGAGTCCCTGTTAACACAAGGGGGATTTTGTCTCCGGTTATCATCACCTCTCGAACTTGAATCTTTAATCTTTCCCCCAAGGTTCCAGAGGGATGATTTCTTCTAAAGTCTTGTTCACTAAAATTCCTTAGACTCAGGAGAACTACTGCCAGGGCGTCGCCCACAGCAAGTGTCGCTGTGGTACTCGCTGTTGGGGCAAGCCCAAGACTGCATGCCTCCTTTTCCACGCCAGTATCGATAATGCAGTCGCTGAGTTTCGCGAGCCTCGATAAGGGATTGCCAGTAAAGGCAATTATTGGCACTCCACGTTCTTTTAAGACCGGAATAAGCCTTAAAAGTTCCTGTGTATTTCCACTGTTGGATATGGCAATAACTACATCACCTTTTTGTACTACCCCCAGATCACCATGAAGTGCTTCAACAGGGTGAAGAAATACAGAGGGAGTACCAGTACTTGAAAATGTTGCTGAGATCTTTCTGCCTATTAGACCACTTTTACCAATGCCGCATACAACGACTCTACCTTTAGAGTCAAGAATAAGCTCTACCGCCCGCTTAAATCCCTGCCCTAGTTGGGCTCTAACGCGTTTAAGGCCTTCGATTTCAATATCAATTACCTCTTTTGCCCTATTCAGTATATCCACTTCTCGCAACACCACCATTTATCTTTCAAGCTGAAACTTGCCTCTATAGCCAGTAACTTCCAAAGGATAATCTCCATTAAAACACGCAAGGCAAAAATCTTCTTTTCTCCTACCAGAGGCCTCTATCATTGACTCGATACTTAGATAATGCAATGCATCTAGACCAAGAAATTTTCGAATCTCCTCAACAGAATTATTAGATGCAATTAACTCGCCCTTATTTGAGAAGTCTATCCCATAGAAACAAGGATACTTTATTGGAGGACAGCTTACTAACATCGTCACCTCTTTTGCCCCGGCCTCTCTAATCGCCTTTATCCTGGTCCTACTTGTAGTACCCCTTACAATTGAGTCCTCCACTATTACTACTCTTTTGCCTCGAATTATTTCTTTGACAGGATTAAGTTTCACTCTGACCCCAAAATCTCGCATGGACTGGCTCGGCTGAATAAAAGTCCTACCCACATAGTGATTCCTTATTACGGCAAATTCAAAGGGTATATTAGAGGCTTGGGAGTAGCCAATAGCAGCATAGTTTCCTGAATCGGGAAAGGGCATTACAAAATCTGCTTCAATTGATACCTCTCGTGCAAGGGCCTCACCAAGATTTTTTCTAAAGGAGTAGACATTCTTTCCGAAGATATTGCTATCTGGACGAGCAAAATATATAAATTCAAAGATACAATTTGCCCGTCTCTTAGACTCAAGGGCCTTGAAACTTCTCAGCCCGTGTTTGTCAATTACAACGACCTCTCCCGGCTCAACATCTCTGATGTACTCTGCCTGAATAAGATCAAGGGCACAGGTTTCTGAGCTAAGGATATATGCCCCATTCAACTTCCCTATACAAAGGGGCCTAAGGCCAAGAGGATCTCTAAAGCCAACTAGAGTATCCTCAGTTGCAAGTACAATTGAATAGGCCCCTTTTATTAGGCTCATCGTATGACGCACACTCTCTTCAAGCCCCTGAGCCTTGGATTTGGCAATAAGATGAACCACTACCTCGCTGTCCATCGTTGTCTGAAATATTGAACCTTCTTCCTCAAGGCTCTTTCTTATATCGTTTGCATTGACGAGATTACCATTGTGTGCCACAGCTATGGAACATCCTGCATGGCACACTCTAAAGGGCTGGGCATTTTGAAGTATAGATGATCCTGTAGTAGAATATCTCACATGGCCAACGGCCAGATGCCCTTTAAGGGTCTTTAATCTCTCTTCATTAAAGACCTCGCTCACCAGGCCCATGGCCTTGTATTCAGTTACATTTCTTCCATCAGAGGATACAATGCCGGCACTTTCCTGGCCTCTGTGCTGGAGTGCATAGAGACCAAAATATGTTAACTTCGATGCATCCTCATGCCCATATACACCAAACACCCCACATTCTTCTTTTGGACAAGCCATCTTTTTTCACCTTATGAGCTTTTGTAATAATCCTGAAGTGGTTTTACCCCCATTTCACCCCCTATGAGTGCGCTTATGGCCTCTGCAGCTGCTCTCGCCCCAGCAACCGTTGTAAAATATGGAATTTCATATTCAAGCGCTGTCCGCCTGAGATAATATGCATCTGATCTCGTTTTTTTCCTTCCACTGGGGGTATTTATAACTAAATCTATTTCTCCGTTCATCATAAGATCTACGATATTTGGCCTTCCCTCTGATACCTTAAATACGGGTCTAACCTCAATCCCCTTTTCTTTGAAGAACTGAGCCGTCCCTTCAGTGGCAAGGATCTTGAATCCTAGCTCAATGAGCCTTTTGGCTACAGGGAGAATTGCCTCTTTGTCTTTTGGTCTAATGCTGAAAAGGGCATTTCCCCCAGTAGGTAGCTCCATGCCTGCTGCAAGCTGGCTTTTATAAAACGCCACTCCAAAGGAGTGGTCTATCCCCATTACTTCCCCTGTTGACTTCATCTCAGGGCCAAGCACAGGATCGACTCCTGGAAATCTCCTAAAGGGAAATACAGACTCTTTTACAGAGACGTGTTCAGGAAATACCTCTTTTGTAAAGCCGAGCTCTTTGAGTGAACGGCCTAGCATGACTTTGGTGGCAAGTTTTGCCAGCGGGACTCCTGTGGCCTTACTAACAAAAGGTACAGTACGTGATGCCCTGGGGTTCACCTCTAATACGTAAAGTTCATTATCCTTTATTGCATATTGAACATTCATGAGGCCAATAACCCCAAGCTCGGCACTCATGCTCTTTGTAGCAGCCATTATTTCTTGGATCATCTCTTTGGAGAGCGTCCTTGGCGGAAGTACGCAGGCAGAATCTCCAGAGTGTATTCCCGCCTCTTCAATATGTTCCATGATACCGCCTACTACAGTAATCTCTCCATCTGATATGGCATCAACGTCCACCTCAATGGCATCTTCAAGGAACTTATCTATGAGGACTGGGTGTCCTTCTGAGACCTCAACTGCCTCTTGCATAAAATCTCTGAGGTCATCTTCATCGAATACAATTCGCATTGCTCTTCCGCCAAGCACGTACGATGGCCTCACCACCACGGGATATCCTATTTCGTTACATATACTCAAGGCCTCTTCAAGGGTAAATGCAGTACCATTTGCAGGCTGCTTTAACCCAAGCTTCTTTAACATCATCTGGAAGCTCTTTCTGTCCTCTGCCCTGTCTATACTCTCTGGCGGAGTGCCTAATATGGGTACTCCGGCCTTGGCAAGTTCTCCGGACAGATTGAGTGGGGTCTGCCCCCCAAACTGGAGTATCACTCCATCTGGCCTCTCTTTTTCCACTATATGCATAACATCTTCAAAGGTGAGAGGCTCAAAATAGAGCTTATCAGATGTATCGTAGTCAGTAGATACGGTCTCTGGATTGGAGTTTACCATTATGCTCTCTATTCCCTCTTCTCTAAGGGCAAAAGAGGCATGGCAACAACAATAATCAAACTCTATACCCTGACCAATCCTGTTTGGACCACCACCAAGAATCATGACCTTCTTACCAGTGGTCTTTCTTGCCTCGTCTTCTACCTCATATGTCGAATAATAGTATGGAGTATAGGCCTCAAACTCTGCTGCACATGTATCTACGAGCTTGTAGACAGGTGTAATGCCATGGTCTTTTCGAATCTTTTTTACTTCATTGACGTCCTTTCCAGACAATCTTGCAATCTGTCGGTCTGAGAATCCATTTCTTTTTAACTCATATAATTCATCCTTTTTGAGGCATTCATCCTGTTTATCTCTTGCCTTTTTTCCAACATCCAAAATTTTCTTTATCTGATACAGAAACCATGGATCTATCTTGGTAAGGGAGTGTATCTCGTCAATTGAAAACCCAAGATCCATAGCTATTGGGATGTAGAAAATGCGCTTTGAATTGGGTGTCCTAAGCCTTCGTATAACCTCTTCCCTATCAAGGCCTGAGTCTTCTGAACCAAAATCTGGGGCCTTTCCATCAAAACACAGTCCATGTCGCCCTATCTCAAGAGACCTCAGTCCCTTTTGAAGGGCCTCTCTAAAGGTCCGCCCAATGGCCATAGTTTCACCCACACTCTTCATAGAGGTGGTCAAAAGATCTTCTGTCTCTGGGAATTTCTCAAACGTCCACCGTGGAATCTTGACCACACAGTAGTCAATTGTTGGCTCAAAAGACGCCATTGTCTCCTTTGTTATGTCGTTAGGTATCTCGTCAAGCGTATATCCCACGGCGAGCTTAGCAGCTATCTTTGCAATGGGGAAACCAGTTGCCTTTGATGCGAGAGCAGAGGAACGGGACACCCTTGGATTCATCTCAATTACAACCATGTCCCCGTTTTTAGGATTTATTGCAAATTGAACATTAGAACCTCCAGTATCTACACCGATCTCCCGCATGATAGCAATAGCTGCGTCTCGCATAGTTTGATATTCACGATCTGTAAGGGTCTGAGCAGGGGCAACTGTTATAGAATCTCCTGTATGTACCCCCATTGGATCAATATTCTCAATGCTACAGATGATAACGCAATTGTCTTTTGAATCTCGCATTACCTCGAGCTCAAATTCTTTCCAGCCTATCACAGACTCTTCTAACATCACCTCGTGAATTAGACTGAGCTCAAGGCCTTGGGAACAGATCTCCTCAAGTTCCTGAGAATTATAGGCAATTCCTCCTCCTGTACCACCAAGGGTAAAACTTGGACGGACAATTACCGGAAATCCAAGACGCTCCACTGCCTCTCTAGCCTCATCCATAGACCTTACAATAACACTGTCAGGGACCCTTAAGCCAATTCGTCTCATGGCCTCCCGAAACCGGTCCCTATCTTCTGCCTTGTGGATGACATCAGGAGAGGCACCTATCATGGTTACACCAAATTGGGCAAGAACTCCCTGGTCTGCTAGCTGAATTGCAGTATTGAGTCCGGTCTGCCCTCCAAGAGTTGGGAGAATTGCAGAAGGCCGTTCCTTTTCTATGACCTTTGCCACCGCCTCTGGGGTAATGGGCTCCACATAGGTGCGGTCTGCAGTCTCAGGGTCTGTCATTATAGTTGCAGGATTTGAGTTTACGAGTATAACCTTGTATCCCTCTTCTTTAAGAGCCTTACAGGCCTGGGTTCCAGAGTAGTCAAACTCACATGCCTGACCTATTACTATTGGTCCAGAGCCAATAATAAGTATGCTTTCAAGATCTGTTCTCTTCGGCATTGATTACTCCCAAAATGTGCGGATCTTTTGAAGAAATCTGTCAAATAAATATTCTGAATCATGAGGACCTGGGGCGTTTTCAGGGTGATACTGTACAGAAAATGCACAAAGGTCCTTGGCCTCGATACCTTCCACTGTGTTGTCATTTAAGTTGACATGGGTCACCTTTACTCCATCTTGGAGAGTTCTTTCGTCGACTGCAAAGCCGTGATTCTGGCTTGTAATCTCAATCTTTCCAGTCTCAAGGTCTTTCACTGGTTGATTGGCCCCATGGTGTCCGAATTTTAGTTTATATGTATTTGCTCCAAGGGCCTGGCCTAGAATCTGGTGGCCCAGACAAATTCCAAATATGGGAACCTTTCCCAAAAGAGACCTCACAGTATCCACTATATATTGCAATGCTGCTGGATCTCCTGGCCCATTCGATACAAAACAACCATGAGGCGATATAGAGAGAATCTCTTCTGGTGAAGCAGTGCATGGAAAGACTATTGGTTCCACTCCCCTTTTCACAAACAATCTCAATTGGTTGAATTTCAATCCACAGTCAATACAAGCTATTCTCCATTTGTTATTGATGCTCTGATTAGGAGAAGAAGGTTTAGTTGGAAGAATTATTTCAACAGGTCTGTCTTCTATCCAGCTGTAGTGATTTTTCGTGGTCACTTCCTTCACAAGATCCCTACCCTCGAGACCTGGTGCCTCTTTGGCTCTCCTTACGAGTTCTTCTGGATCGCTGATCTCAGTGGAAATGACAGCCTTCATGGCTCCCTTTAGCCTTATATGGCGTGTAATAGCCCTTGTATCCACCTGATGGATTCCAAGCTTTCCATTTTCAATGAGATAATCTTTTAGAGACTTTTCAGCTCGCCAGTTGCTGTATTCAGCCTCATATTCCCTCATCACAAAGGCCTCAAGGTGTATACCTGAGGACTCAATGTCCTGGCTATTTACCCCATAATTACCAATGAGTGGATAGGTCATGGTAACTATCTGGCCCTTATATGATGGATCCGTAAGGACCTCCTGATAACCTGTCATGGCAGTGTTGAAGACCACCTCCCCCACTGCCTCTCCAGGGCCAGTAAAAGATTTTCCCTCAAAGACTTTTCCATCTTCAAATGCAATCAGGGCCTTCATATTTTTTATGACTCCTTCTTACAAAGCTCCTCGAGAGTACGCTTGTGGTGCTCGATCTTTTCCAGGCGTTTTAAAAACTGCTCCACCTTTTCTTTTTCTTTTGCCACCACATCTTCTGGAGCTTTGTTAACAAAATTTGGATTTTCTAGTTTCTTTTTAGACCTTTCAAGGTCATTTCTTAGCTTTTTCTCCTGCTTGCTTAGCTTATTCAGCTCTTCTTCCACATCAAGTAATCCAGAAAGACTGATGAATATTTCTACATTATCAAGGATTATTGTTGCAGATCCTTTTGGCCTCTCATCATCAGCACTTAAAAATTCAATTTTTTCTACTCGAGCCAACTGTTTAATATATATTGAGCTGTCTTGGATCAAATTTTTGATTTTTTCCGTATGAGGCAATACTTTAATGCTCAATTGCGCCCCTGGATGGATACCGAGCTCTGCCCTCGAATTTCTAATTCCTCCTATAATGGACATGAGAATTTGAATTGCATCCTCTGCCTCACGATCTAGGACAGTGGAATCCACCTTTGGGAAGGGCGCAGTCATAATATATGAATCACTCTTACCAGGAAGATAATGCCAGAGTTCCTCGGTGACAAATGGAATAAATGGGTGTAACAGCCTTAGGCTTGAATCAAGAACAAATAGGGATACCGCTATAGATCGGTTTCGCTCAGCCTCACTTTCTGAGTTGAGATGAGGCTTAGCCATTTCAAGGTACCAATCACAGAATTCATGCCAGAAAAAGCTGTAAAGTGCCCTTGCTGCCACATCAAAATCAAAGGCATCTAGGGCAGTTCTCACATTCTCAGTAGTGTGCATGAGTCGGGATAGAATCCACTTTTCCGGGAGGTTTGGTTTGAGATCTTTTAGTTCCTCTATATCTTGAGTTATAACCAAGCCTCCTTGATCCTTCTCATCCAAATTCATGAGGATTAAACGGCTTGCATTCCAAATCTTATTTATAAAATGTTTATATCCTTCTATCCTCTCCTCTGAGAGCTTTATGTCTCTGCCCTGAGCGGCAAAAGCGGCCAGAGTAAATCTAACTGCATCTGTTCCATACTTTTCCATAATGACCAGGGGATCTATCACATTCCCCTTAGACTTACTCATCTTTTTGCCATCTTTATCTCTAACAAGTGCGTGCAGGTACACATACTTAAACGGGACATCACCCATAAAATGGAGCCCCATCATCATCATTCGCGCTACCCAGAAAAATAGTATGTCAAAACTAGTTATAAGTACACTTGTGGGATAAAAACGCCTTAAGTCCTCTGTCTCATCTGGCCAACCCAGAGTAGAAAAGGGCCAAAGTGCTGAGCTGAACCATGTGTCTAAGACATCCTGTTCCCTTTTTAGACTTGTTGATCCACACTTCGGACACGATACAGGATCATCTCTCTTTACAATTAACTCGCCACAATTCTCACACTCCCAGGCAGGAATCCTATGACCCCACCAAATCTGACGAGAGATGCACCAGTCCCGAATATTAGTCATCCACTCTTCATATGTCCTGAACCAGGATTCTGGAACTATATTTGTCCGACCCTCCTTTACAGCATTTAGTGCCACCTCTGCCAGGGGTTTTACCTTTACAAACCACTGCTTGGAGAGCCTTGGCTCGACTACGGTCTTACACCTGTAGCAATGCCCTACTGCATGTAAATGCTCATCTACCTTCTCGAGTAGCCCATTAGCCTCAAGATCCTCTATAATACGAGATCGCGCTTCATACCGGTCTAGCCCCTTATATGGCCCACCATTTTCATTAATACGGGCATTTTCATCGAATATATTAACGGATGGGAGTTTATGACGTAGCCCCATTTCAAAATCGTTAAAATCATGGGCAGGAGTGACCTTGACTGCACCTGTTCCAAATTCAGGATCTACATGGTCATCAGCAATCACTGGAATCTTTCTATTAACGAGAGGCAGCTCGATCTCTTTTCCCACAAGGTCCTTATATCGATCATCTTCCGGATGTACTGCTACAGCCGTATCACCTAGCATTGTCTCTGGTCGTGTAGTGGCAACTATTATGTATGAACCTGTGGTGTTAGCGTCGGCATCAACTACTGGATATTTTATGTGCCAGAGTTTCCCCTCTTTCTCTTCGTGTTCAACTTCAATATCTGCAAGGGCTGTATGACACCTTGGACACCAATTTATAATATAATCTCCTTTATATATTAGGCCTTCTTCAAACAGCCTTACAAAGACCTCACGAACAGCCCTACTTAGGCCTTCGTCCATAGTAAAACGTTCTCTTGACCAGTCACAGGAACATCCAAGCCGCTTTAACTGTTCTATTATCCTTCCACCGCTCTTTTTCTTCCACTCCCAGACTCGATCTATAAATTTTTCTCTTCCAAGGTCGTGTCGTGTCAGACCCTCTTGTGCCAGCATCCTTTCCACCACGTTCTGGGTTGCAATTCCTGCATGGTCTGTACCTGGCACCCATAGGGTGGCGTAGCCATCCATTCGTTTGTATCTCGCAAGTATGTCTTGCAGGGTGTTGTTCAGTGCATGGCCAATGTGGAGTACCCCTGTTACATTTGGTGGAGGAATTACCATTGAAAATGCGGGTCTCGATGGATCCTCAATTGGCTTAAAAAGTCCTTTTTCTACCCACTCCCTGTACCATTTTTGCTCTACAGGGGCAAAATCGTAGGCCTTGGGTAGGCCCTGATTGGATCTGGCTTCTGACATCTCAAGTCCACTCCTGATTAATTTTCTATATATGAAGGCTTCATGTTTTTACCCTATTTGATGTAAAAAACAAGTTTTATCATAAGAGTTCAGAATGTTCAGCAAATGCTTTTTGTCTCACTGGAATACTGGAAATACCCAAACATGGCCTCGGAAGTTCGTATTCGAAATAGCGTTGGGATATGCCATTAAAATTTGTTTCATCTGCTCTAGGCTTATTTCCTTTTATGATTTTCTTTTGCCGCCCAGATAAATCGTTTATTATATATGAATTTCTTATCCCCAAAGCTTATACCCCAATAATCGATAATAATAAATCCCCTATCCAACACTAAAGCCCAGGTCCCAGACCTAATATTAAGATGTAGTTGAGTTGATCATTTCTCCACGAAAAAAGAGGGGCCTTTCCTGTGAAAACAATCAAAATATCTGGTTGCAATACGTTCAAACTTTTAGTTTCATTGTGATAGATTCCTTCTGTCATTTCAGTGACCAATTTAAATTTTGATAAAAGGGGTGTCCATCATGCTAGACATAAAACTCATTAGATCCAACCCTGATATCGTTAGGGATGCATTAAGAAAAAGAAACTACGAGTTCGATCTCGATGGATTTCTTAGGCTCGATGAAGAATATAGGCGTCTACTGCATAGGGGAGAAGAACTTAGAAGCCAGCGTAATAGCATTAGTACGCAGATTGGCAAATTAAAAAAAGAAGGAAAATCAGCAGACGAATATCTGGAAAAAATGCAGGAGATAAATAGCGAGCTCAAGGATAATGAAAAGGCTCTTGGATCCTTAAAAGAAAAAATTCAGGCCCTTGTCTTGAGTATTCCCAACATACCGCACGACTCCGTACCTATTGGACAGGACGACTCAGAAAACGTAGTGGTAAAGAGATGGGGTGATATTGTTGAAAAGCCGTTTGATGCCCTACCCCATTGGGACCTTGGTACTAAATTAGGAATATTGGACTTTGAAAGGGCGGCAAAGATTACTGGTTCAAGGTTTTGTGTATATGTTGGTCTTGGGGCCAGGCTTGAAAGGGCACTTATCAGCTTCATGTTGGACCTACACACCAAGGAACACGGTTACACTGAAGTCTTGCCACCTTTTATCGTCAATTCCAGTTCGCTTAGGGGAACAGGACAACTTCCCAAATTTGAGGAGGATCTATTTAAATTAAACTTCAGAGACTATTATCTCATTCCAACTGCAGAAGTTCCTGTAACCAATTTATATAGAGATGAGATCCTTCAGGAGTCTGATCTTCCAAAATATTATTGTGCCTATACCCCTTGTTTTAGATCAGAGGCAGGTAGTCACGGAAAAGACGTTCGTGGCATAGTAAGACAACATCAATTTAACAAGGTAGAGTTAGTCAAATTTGTTCACCCTGACACCTCTTATGATGAATTGGAATCTCTCCTTTTGGATGCAGAAGAAGTACTTCAACACCTTAATCTACCGTACAGGGTGGTTAATCTCTGTTCAGGGGATCTTGGTTTTTCTGCAGCTAAAACTTACGATATTGAAGTTTGGCTCCCTGGGCAGAAGAGATTCCTTGAGATTTCTTCATGCAGTAACTTTGAGGACTTTCAGGCCAGGAGGGCAAATATTAGATTCAAGGACAAAAAGAATAAGAAAAATCGTTTTGTTCACACTCTAAATGGTTCTGGACTAGCTGTAGGGCGTACTGTAGTGGCCATTATGGAAAATTACCAAAGAGAGGATGGAGGAATAGATATTCCAGAGGCCCTGGTACCATATATGGGAGGTATCACTGAAATCGCTCCGCCTTCCAAATAAAGTGTTGAGTTTTGAGTGATGAGTTTTGAGTTAAAGGAAGAAAATCTTTTAAAGTTCTTTTCCTTCAATTCAACACTCAAAACTCTAAAAATACAGATACCCACGGTGTCGTGTATTGGTAACTCTTTTATCCCAAATTATGCATGGCAAAAGGAGTTAAAAATTTTTTTCTATTCACTTAATTTGGATTTATCGGTTTTCAGGTAATATATTTAATATCTGATTAAAGTGTTTCACGTGAAACATAGCATTAAGGGCAGGGTTTTTATAGGCAATAAGAGGAATACCTGCCCTTTTTGCAACTTTTTCATCAACCTCTGAATCTCCAATATACATGGCTAATTCATTAGATACTCCAAAGTGATCTAAAATTTTTTGTACTCCTTCTGGATGAGGCTTAGGCTTTGATACATCGAGGGCACATACAATAAGATCAAACCATTTCTTAAGATCAAACATTTTAACCAATAGAGGCATTGTGGTACTTCTATTGGTAGATATTGCCGTAAAAAATCTCTTCTTTTTTATTTCAGACAAAACGTCTGGTACTCCCGGCTCAAACTCCATATACTGTATAAAATCATCATAGGAGAGATTTCTTGCAATATCCAGGGCCTGATCCATCAATTCCGGAAAATTTCTAAAGAGAAATTTTACTGATTCTTCAGCTGTGTGCATGTGAACGAAGTGGAATTCCTCCTCAGTAATAGGAGGCCTACCTGCAAGACTACATATGCGATTATAGTATTCAAAATTTGCTTTTCTAGAATCAAAAAGCACTCCGTCACAATCAAATATTAGAAGCTTTATCTGATCGAGTTTTCTATTCATAATAGTTTATCAATCTTATTTTGAAATTTAAATCCTGAAAGACAAACATTTGAATTAATCCCTTTTGCCTGAATAAAAAATTTGTGTGAATCCCCCATCCCCTGAGGTAATAAAAGCATTTTTATACCGGCAAGAGCTGGAGAAAAAGGATCCAACCCCTTGGGATAAAGAGTTTCTATAACCTTTTCTATCCCCAATGAAGCTAGAAAACTCCATTGATTACAAAAACCAATAGGTTGAAGATTTAATTCAGATCCCCACTCTAACATATCAGTAAAATTAACATGATGAGTAATATCACGTTCCCCAGGATTTGAATACAAATCATCACTTAAAGTGTGCTGATAAAAAGCCCTGAGCGTCCCTCTTTTTCTTAAAGGACTGTAGTAGTCTCTCCTAGAAAAACCATAATCAATGGTAAATAAAAAGCCTTTTTTAAGGACATTTGCCACCTCAGATAGCCAGTCCTTTAAGATTAAATTAATTTCTGTACGATATCCCAAATCAACATTACCTAAATATTGATGAATATAGGACTGAAGCCTTTCATCAGAAAGGCTACCATAGGTTTCTGTAAGATGTTTTCTATCTTCATGAGATATATATACTTCGAAAAAACCCTCTTCCCTCTTTTCAATCATATGAACTGGAAAGGCATCGATAAGTTCATTTGAGACAATACAACCATTGATAGACCCAATTTCCTCTAGACTATTAAACCAGGTACATGGAAATTCTTTTAATAAATCCCTTTGAACCGCCTCCAAAGACCCTATTGGTTCCACAATAAAAACTTTTAAATGAGAATAAAAGTCAGGTAAATTGGTCCTAATATAGTTGAGAATGTCATGCATAAAAAGGCCAGACCCAGCACCTATTTCACATAGGTTAAACTCATCTTTTCCTAAAAGATTCCACATTTCATAAAGTTGAAGGGCGATAACGCCTCCAAAGACAGGACTGGCATGAGGAGATGTAACAAAATCGCCGGACCTACCAATAGGAACATGCCCTCTGGCATAATAACCATGATGAGGATAATAAAGGGCCATTTCCATAAATTCGGCAAAGGTAATTGGTCCAGAATTGTCGATTTTTTCAAAAATAATCTGCTCTAATTTTATGGAATTCCCCTTAATGTTGTGGTACATATTCATTTGTTGTTTATAACCTGTTTAAACCGATTTTGAAAGACTGTCAAAAAAATGTTGAAAAATGTTAAAGTTAATTTTACAAAAAAACTATACAATTTTTTTCAACAAACTTTAGAAAAAATTAAATAATAATTTCAGTTAGTTACGATTAATTAACAAAATAACCAACCCTTATTCTTACTTTTTTAATAAATTAAAGAAAAGAGGAAGATATGTTACGGGCAGTTGTAAAAAAAAGTCTAATTCTTGATCCACTTTCAAAGATTCAAACTGTCGTAGACAAAAAAACCACAATGCATCTCTTGAATAACGTGCTTATATATTCAGAAGGTGGAAAACTCTCCCTAGAAGCCACTGACCTTGAAATTAGTTACAAAGGGACTTTTGACGTTGAAATACAGGATGAAGGCGAATTAACTGTAAATGCTAGAAAACTATATGATATTATAAGGGAACTTCCTACTGAAGAATTTCTACTGGAACAGCTACCTGACAATTGGCTACGAATAAATATTGGTGATAAGGGAGAGTATAAAATAGGAGGCCTACCAGTAGAAAATTTCCCTCGTTTTACATTTTTAAATAATGGAAAAGGCTTTGAATTAGAACAATCACATTTAAAAAAGATGATATTGAAAACGGTCTTGGCTGTAGCTACTGATGAATCGAAATATGCCCTTACAGGGCTCCTAATCGAAAGTGATAGGGAAAATAAAGTTCTAAGAGCGGTAGGTTCAGATAGTCACCGGTTAAATCTTATGGAAGTTCCTATGCCTGAAGGTCTAGATTCTGACATCTCATTAATAATTCCTAGGAAAGGGGCCTTAGAAATAATAAAATTATTGGATAAAGAGTTGACAGTCAAAATTGAAACAGATGAAAAGTTTCTTCACCTAGACTGCGGTAACGAGCATTTGAATATAAGATTGGTAGATGGATCCTATCCAGATTATAGGGCAATTCTCCCAGAGGAAAGGATAAGAAGCGTAATTTTTGATAGAGTAGAAATGATTAATATCTTAAAAAGAATTTCCATTGTTTCACCGGATCCTGAGGTAAAGGGCGTAAAAATGCTTTTTACACCAGGAGAGGTGCTTGTAGAATCAATGAGCAAAGAATCCAGTGATGCAAAAGAAAAAACAACAATAAATTACGATGGCGAGCCTTTTGTAACAGCATTGAATGCCCGTTATATGATAGAAACATTAAATGTTATGGATTCAACTGAGATAAAACTCACAATTAATGATGATGAATCCCCATGTATTTTAGAAGGTGATGAGGACAAAGGATTTTTAGCCTTAATAATGCCAATGACCCTGGAAGAAGAATAAAACAATCCTCAGGGGAAAAAAAACAGCATTTCGCTAAACGCTTCCGAATAGAGGCTTAGGGACTAAGCAATAGATATTAGATAGGCATTCTCCCTGCATGTTAAATACCTAATAGCAAAATAGACGGGGTATTTTCCAAACACTAGAATAAAAAAGAGGAGTGGAGTTAAATGACCCAAAATAGTTCTGATTACGAGGCTAAACAATTAAAGGTATTAAGTGGCCTAACAGCAGTACGAAAAAGACCTGCAATGTATATAGGAAATACAGGAGAAGAAGGACTTCATCATTTAGTATATGAAGTGGTTGATAATAGTATAGATGAAGCCCTAGCAGGCTATTGCACAAAAATACTCATAACAATACATGAAGATAATTCAATTACAATTGAAGACAACGGGAGAGGTATTCCTGTAGACATTCATCCAACTGAAAAAATACCAGGTCTTGAACTTGTAATGACCAGACTCCATGCAGGGGGAAAATTTGATCATCAGACATACAAGGTTTCAGGAGGACTTCACGGAGTTGGTGTTTCAGTGGTCAATGCCCTATCACTATGGCTGAAGGCAGAAGTTTACAGAGATGGTTACATATGGACACAGTCGTATAAAAGAGGTGAACCAGAAGGTCCGCTACAACAACTAGGCCGAACAAAAAAAACTGGAACAAAAATAACTTTTAAACCCGATCCAGAGATTTTCCAAGAGACTACAATATTCAAATACCCAATATTACAAGCACGTATGCGCGAACTCGCCTATCTTAATCCTGCAGTAAAAATCATTCTACATGACGAAAGAAGTGGGGAGAAAAACGAATTTCACTACAAGGGTGGAATATCAAGTTTTGTAGAATATTTGAATCGAAACAAGGACTTGGTAAATGAAAAACCAATCTATATCGAAGGTGCTAAAGATAATGTCGAAGTAGAGGTGGCATTTCAATACAATCGCGGCTACCAGGAAAAGGTCCTCAGCTATGTAAATAATATTAGGACAAAGGAAGGCGGAACTCATGTAGCTGGTTTCAGAATAGCATTGACAAAATGTCTTAATAAATATGCAAGTGACGACGTGGTACCCAAAAAATTACGGGAAAAGATGGAAGGAGAAGACGTTCGAGAGGGCCTAACCTGTGTAATATCGGTTAGAGTGCCAAATCCTCAGTTTGAAGGGCAAACAAAGACCAAATTGGGTAATAGTGAGGTAAGATCAATAGTAGCTTCAATAGTAAGCGAAGGACTTACCACATATCTTGAGGAAAATCCATCTGTTGCAAAAAAGATCCTTCAAAAAGCAGTTGAAGCAGCTAGGGCACGGGAGGCTGCAAGGAGAGCAAAGGAACTGGCTAGGAAAAAGGGTTCTGGAAATGAACTGTTAATGGCTGGAAAATTAGCCGAATGTCAGGAGAAAGACCCAGAAAAAAGAGAAATATTTATTGTAGAGGGAGATTCAGCTGGAGGTAGTGCAAAACAGGGAAGAGATAGACGTTTTCAAGCAATACTACCCTTACGCGGAAAGATAATGAACGTCGAAAAGGCCAGATTCGATAAAATGCTTGCAAGTGAAGAGATAAAACAGCTGATAGCAGCGCTAGGTACGGGAATAGGACCAGAAGATTTTGATCCTGATAAGGTCAGATATCATAAAATCATTATTATGACAGATGCTGACGTTGACGGAGCTCATATTAGGACCTTACTTCTAACCTTTTTCTACAGACAGATGATTGATTTAATAGATAGAGGATATATTTATGTTGCTCAGCCCCCACTTTATAGAGTTTCAACAGGCAAAAAAAATGAACGTTTTTTAAAGGATGATGATGAATTAGATTCCTTTTTGTTTGAAAGGGTGACCAAAGATTTAAAAATCCGTATTCAAGGTTTTGATAAAACCTTTGAGGGAAATGAAGTAAAAAAATTATTTAATAAATTATCTAATTATGAAAAAGCCGTAACCGAACTCTGTAAAAAAGGCTTATGGAAAGAAGTAATTCAGGATATTTTTGAATTGAATATTTCCTCACAAGATCAATTTGATGACTATGAATATACCGTAAATTTAACAAAGAAGTTCAAAGATAAAGGATATATAGTAGGACCAATAAATCCATCATCAGGAGAACATGGAGGATATGAATTCAATATAGCAAAAAGAGATTTAGCGTATTTAAATACTACGATTGGTCCAGAATTATTGGTATTACCTGAATTTCATAGAGCAATAAAAGCATATCAAAAAATATCTGATTTTTTTGGAAAAGAATTCTTTGTGATATCCGGCAATGAAGAAAAGAAATTTGAAGAAATTGAAGTTATGCTGGATTACATAAGAAATCTTGGAAGACGAGGCCTAAATATTCAAAGATATAAAGGTCTTGGAGAAATGAATCCAGATCAACTCTGGGAAACCACCATGAATCCAGAAAAGAGAAGACTCTTAAGGGTAACAATAAGTGATGCAAATGAAGCAGAAAATTTATTTACAACTCTAATGGGAGATAAGGTTGAACCAAGAAAAGAATTTATACAGCAACATGCTCTAGAAGTAGAGGAGCTGGATATATAGTAGTAACTAGCAAAAGGAGGCAAAAAGGATTTTTCTTTTTCATATCAGGTCATTGCCCATACTACACGACACCAGGATAATATGCTTTAATCATTCTTCCTTCTACTGTTTTACAGGAAAACAACGACTGAATCACTATATCATAAATTGGCAGAATGTGGTGTCGTGTAGTATGTGTTTATACGAATTTTACATCACCATCAACTATTTCAATTACATTTCCATTATCAGCTTTTATCAATAAAAATCCCTTACGAGAAAGACCAACTATATCACCCGATATTGCTGAGTCATTACATGTAACAATGACTTTTTTTCCAATTGAGGAAGAAAGGCTTTCCCATTTTGAATATATATATGATGATCCCTTGACAATATAATCAGAAATTTGTCGATCTAAATGATCAAGAATTAATGACAATAGATACATTTTATCTACATTATTAATACCTTCTCTTTCAAGAGTAGTGATTTTTTCTTGAAGATCATTAGGGTAGTCCTCTAGCGTACCCCTAATATTTAACCCAATACCCACAACTATCGTTGTTAGCCTTTTCTCTGATTTTGCTTCAACAAGAATTCCAGCTACTTTTCTGCCTTTAATTAAAATGTCATTAGGCCATTTAATGGACACACATGGGACACCAATTTCAGTTAATGCATGATGTAAAGATATACCTGCAATAAGAGGAATTGTGGAAATGATTGGAGAAGCAGTGTTGTCATGAATAGTGCAAGAAAAATAAAGGTTTCCAGGAATATGTGAAATCCAGTTTCGAGCCTTTCTACCACGGCCTTTGGTCTGGATGTCTGCTAGGATGACTAGTCCATCCTTTTTTAAGAGTTCTGGATCATTTAATGCAAGAGAATTAGTTGATTCGACTTTATTTAAATGTAAAAGCCAGCGTCCAACATGGACCCTGGCTTTATTAAAGGGGATTATTTTTATTTGGTTCATATTTCTTTAAATTGGCTGTAAGACAAAGAGCAGCTGTTTCTCCACCACTGATTCATTTAATTTAACGCATATTTCTTTTACTTGAGCATCAAAAGGCGCTGTTATTGCATTTTCCATCTTCATAGCTTCGAGATTTGCAATCTCTTCTCCTTTGTGTACTATGTCTCCTACCTTTATCTGGCCACGTTTTGGATTTCCAATTCTCCAAACATTTCCATTAATTGGAGCACCAATTTCATTTGGAGCCTTGGCCATCCTAATCTCTTTCTTTTTGGCCCTAGGGGTCTTTACAGTGTAAACCCTGGTCTTGTTATTTACCTTCATTACCACGTGAATCTCACCTTCGTGTTCAGCACCAACAGAGACAAGTTCAATACAGTAGGGTTTACCCATCAGTTCAAACTCTACCTTATCACCAGGACGCCTGAGACCATTTCTCCAAACATCGGTAGGAAGTACCAGAGGAGCGTCTCCATATTCTTCTACGAACTCGAAGAGTCCAAGGGCATCCTTTGGATGCATCAAATAAAGGATAAATTCCTCTTCAGTAGGTGTTCTGCCCAATTGTTCAGCAAGATTTTTTCGTATAGTTTCAAGATCGTCTGGTTCTAATGAATCCAGTGGAGATAGCTCTTTTCTCTCCTTAATTTTTTCTTCCCATTCATCACCAAATGCACTTTTATAAACCCATTCATCAGGCCACCCCATGGGAAGCTTACCATATCCACCTAGGAGCAAGTTTTTGAAATCCCCAGGGGCGTTCTTAAATAGACCAAGGAGTTCATTTTGCTCTTCCTCAGTCATGGCATCAAAGTCTTGATTCTTTTCTTCTACAAATTTAGTGAGAAGCTCTATGACGTGCTCAACCCCAGCCTCACCCTGTTCCTTTGCATATCTGTTAACAATACCAGAACAGGTGACCCATGTTATTTGAGATCCTGGAGTAACGTCAAAATACCGTACTATCCTGTTATAAAGGCTCATGACCTTCAAAATAGCAGGCATGAGGTGTAGGAAACCACCTTTTTCAGCCTGTTCAAAAGAACTTGGAAAAGCGCCTCCTGGCATCTTATGAAAGGTAACATTGTGATCAAATCCCTTGAAAGGAGATTCTGCCCAGTCATATTGGCCTATCCATTCCCTTACCTTTTGAACTGCTGCTTCTGCCGCCTCCCTGTTTAAATGAACCTTTATACCTGATTCCTCGAAATACGCCTGTACAGCAAGGATTGGTGGTTGTCCGTAAAAACGGGTAAGAGAATCTTCTTCTGCATCAACTATTTTTGCTCCAGCCTGTGCTGCAGCGAGCAGAGCTGGAAGCGCGAGGCCATCTGTGGCATGTCTGTGGTATTGGATGACCATATCTGGATATGCATCAAGGATGGCGGAAACAAGACTCCTTATGCGTTCAGGACTTCCAACACCAGCCATGTCTTTTATACACAGAACTATTTCATCAGTACCACCACAAAGATCTACTATCTCTCGTACACATCCTAGATAATATTCATTGGAGGTCCAATCTGCCTGGGTAAATGAGATGGCCGGTTGGAATAGCCGACCTCTCTTCATAACAACCTCTGCAACGGACCTCATGTTTCTAATATCATTCAAGAAGGAAAAGCAACGCCAGACGTCTATATCAACATTTGCCACAACGTATTCTATGACGTTTTTTGGATAGGGTCTGTATCCCCAAAGATTGGTCTCTCTAATTAGGGTCTGTAGCAAGACGCTGGGCATCTTTTCCCTGAATATTCTGAGTTCCTCAAAGGGGCTCTCTTTCCTGTTCATAACCCCTACGTGCCACCTTGCTCCACCGTGGCATTCTGCACTAAAGAGATTCATCTCTTCATAAAACGGAGCAAGTGTTGCTAGGTCAAATATTCGATGACGATTTTTATAGTCTGATTGACCAGCATCTCTCATTCCCGTAGAGGTTATCATAACCCCGTCTAGGGACCTCAATGTATTGACTATCTCCCTTGGGGTCATCCCCGGCCTAACATAATTCTTTTTTGTGGTGTTGTTTTGTTTCTTCATGGCTACATCCAATCCTGTGGTCCTAATGCTGAAATTCTGGCTACATATTTGGCTATTTTTAGGGCCTCATCTTCACTGTCCCGTTCTTTAAACATGGAAACTAGTTCATCCATGTGTTCTTCTATAAAACGAGTTGAAAATTCTCCCCTACGAAATGCCTCATGGCGAATAATGCTTAAAAGTAGAGGAGCTAGAGTTTTTACTCCCTCAATTCTTAGATTTCTGCTCAAAGTCCTGTCCATCACGGCAATTGCACCGTCTCTGTCAGGGCCAGAGGTCATTATGAGCATGAATAGGGAATCATAATAAGGTGGAATATCAGCACCTTCGTACACCCCCTGAGCGATCCTAACTCCAGGACCTTGTGGAACTTGAAGCCTTGTAATAGATCCAAAGGATGGGCTGAACGTGCGAGGATCTTCAGCGTTAATTCTGACCTCTAGGGCCCACCTGTTAGGGCTGATTGAACTCTGTCTGAAGGTAAACTCCTTGCCTTCTGCTGCATCGAGCATAAGGCCCACAATATCCATTCCAGTTATCAGTTCTGTGACTCCGTGTTCTACCTGTAGCCTGGTATTAACTTCCAAGAAATAAAATTTTTTGGTAGCTGAATCAAAGATAAATTCCACAGTACCAGCGGTTTCATATCCAATTTCGCGCATAAGTCTTGTGGCTGTGTAGCAGATCTCATGTCTCAAATCGTCGTTTAGACTTGGCGATGGGGCCTCTTCTATAATTTTCTGATTTCTCCTCTGGATAGTACATTCTCGCTCGTATAGGTGGTAGACATTTCCAAACTTGTCTGCCACCACTTGGACCTCGATGTGACGGCCTTTTTCAATGTATTTTTCAACTAAAAGCTTATCGTCACCAAAGGCCTTTTTTGCCTCACTCTTTGCCTGGTTGAGGGCTGAAGGAAGTTCTTCTTCGGATTCTACCTTAACCATACCTTTACCACCGCCACCTGCAGCGGCCTTGATCATTATGGGAAATTCAACAGCTTCTTCCTTCATCCAGTCCTTGATTTGTTGTACATCTTTTACATCTGTGATTCCAGGTATTGTGGGGACATTAGCTCTCATTGCTAGCCTTTTGGCCTCAATTTTGTCCCCCATAGCCTTTAATACACGTGGAGGAGGTCCTATCCATATTAGCCCACAATCTTTTACCATTTGAGCAAATTCGGCGTTTTCTGCCAAAAAGCCCCACCCTGGATGAATTGCATTTGCACCTACCTTTTTAGCCGCATCTATTATCTTCTCCATGTTTAAGTATGATTCTGCAGGAGGTGCATCACCGATGTGCACGGCCTCATCGCTCATTAATACGTGATAGGATAATCTATCTGGTGTACTGTAAACCGCTGTTGTTGGAATCCTTCTGTCCCTGCATGTATGCATCACCCTTACAGCAGGGACCCCCCTGTTTGCAATAAGCACCTTTTTTATTTGTGTTTCGTGTTTTTTTGTCATTTGACTGCTCCTTAGGCTAAAAAAGAGGGTTTAAATTCTATGACATGAATTTGAAAATTTTTCAAGTTCTCCATTAATGAATGGAAATTTTAGATATATATATATTCTTCTAATTCCATTAAGTTGGCTAAGGGAATCAGTGACTAATTTTTAATATTGTGGTAGTATTTTTAATAAAAAAGTGAGGTTTACTAAAGATATCATATAGATGATAGGAGATGAAAATGGAGTGTCAAAAAGAAAAAAACAAAGAACGTTGTAATTGCACATACGAACCATGTCCAAGGAAGGGAATCTGCTGTGAGTGTTTGAGGTATCATTTAAAAATGAGACAGCTTCCTGGATGTTGCTTTCCAAAAGATGCAGAGGCTACATATGACAGGAGCTTTGAACACTTTGCAAGGCTTGTCCAGTCAGGGGTCTTATGATTCGGCCTACTAAATCATAGTCAAAGGTTTCTGTAATCTCTACCTCATAAAAGGCCCCGGATTCACCAATGCCTTCATTAATATATACTATTCCATCAATTTCCGGGGCCTGATATTCAGTTCGTGCCGAAAGTAAAAGGTCTGTTTCCTTGCTATGTCCTTCTATTAGGACAGGAATACGTTTTCCTAAAAATTTTTTTAAGCGATTTTTTGAGATTTCCTTTTGAACCTCAAGCACCCTTTCCTTTCGTTCAATTGCGATCTCTTTTGGAATTTTATTTGGAAGCTTTGAACTCTTTATCTCATCCTCATCCGAATAAGCAAAACATCCAAGATGATCAAACTGAACTTCTTCTATAAAATTTAAAAGGTTCTCAAAGTCCTCTTCTGTCTCTCCTGGAAATCCTACCATAACAGTGGTTCTTAGTGCAAAAGCAGGAAATCTTTCCCTAAGCATTGTAAACAGCATTTTGAGTTTTGAACTGTCATAGGACCTTCCCATTCTTTTTAAGATCTTGTCTGAGGCATGTTGGATGGGAATGTCAAGGTATTTACAAACATTTTCCTTATCTGCCATTGTCTCAAGGAGTTTCAAGTCCACGCCCTGGGGATGAAAGTACAAAAATCTGAGCCAATTAATATTCGTTCTGTCAGATACTTCTCTAACTAGGTCACAAAGATCTTTCGAGTCCCAGTCCCATGAGGTAAGGTCTTGGCCTACAAAGGTTACTTCTTTTATGCCTTGTTCTTCTAAAAGTTCCAATTCTTGAACAATATCAGTAAGAGGCCTAGAACGTTTAGGACCTCGAATTTGCGGAATAAGGCAAAAGGTACATCTATTGGAACAGCCTTCAAGCACCTTTAAATAGGCCCTCCAAGGAGGGGTCGTTATGAGCCTTGCAGGTCCGTTGAGGCCTATTTCAGGATAGGCAACGGGTTCTTCCTTGGGAAGAGAAGCTATAATTTTGGCTATAACTTGACGATCAAGTCTGTGTCCGAAAAAAATGTCAACTTCAGGAAGCTCCTTAATCAATTCATCTCTATATCTTTTAAAGAGACATCCCATAACCACCAATACCTGGCCTTTTCGTTTTGTGTGTGCGAGTTCAAGAATAGTTTCTATGGATTCTTCAACAGCCTCTTGTATGAAGGCACACGTATTTACGATAATCAGATCGGCATCATGATGGTCTTGGGTAATACTACCCCTTGGAAATATCTCAAGGATAGCACTTAAGGCCTCTTCTGTATCAATACGATTTTTGGGGCATCCGAGACTGACTACGAAGATCTTCATTTAAGAATTCCAGGAAATATTCCTTATCTCAGTGATTTCGTTTTCAGGCCCCATAATAAGCACGGTGCTTTTTCCCTGATGAATTTCTGGTTCTGAATAAAGGGCATAAGAAACCACGATTATAAGATCGCCTACTGCCCCTTTTCTAGCGGCAGCGCCGTTTAGGCAGACCTCTTTTGATCCCCTTTTTCCTTCAATTACATAGGTGTCAAAACGCTCTCCGTTTGAGATATTGTAAATTTTTATCTTTTCAAAGGGACGCAGATCTGCCAGCTCCATAAAGTCTTTGTCAAGAGTGAGGCTACCTTCATAGTTGAGGTCGGCCTTTGTTACAGTAGCACGATGAATTTTTGATTTAAGCATATATCTAAACATGGTACTTCTTCTATAAAATTGTATTATCAATTAATCTGGTATTTCCAACCCATACTGCCAAGGCAATCAAAGTGCCAGATGGACAGTCTTCGGTTTCCTTTAAGGTGGTTGAATCACCAATAAAGATGTAATCGATCCGGGTGTTAGGAGTTGAATGTATAAGTTTTTCCATTTCTTTTTTTATTTCTTTTGCATTTTTAATTCCTGTCTGATGCAATTTTTTTGCAAGTTCTAATGCCTTGAATAGGCAAAGAGCACTTTTTCTTTCGTCGCTAGAAAGATACGTATTTCTTGAACTCATGGCAAGACCATCTTTTTCTCTAACAACTGGATGGCTCTTAATTTTTACCGGCAGATTGAGGTCCTGTACCATCCTTTCGATTACCTTGAGTTGTTGAAAATCTTTTTGTCCAAAAACTGCTACATGAGGTTGGACGATGTTGAATAATTTCAATACGACTGTTGCAACTCCCCTAAAATGTCCTGGTCTTTTATCACCACAGAGCCCTTTGCTGACTCCTTCGACTTCGATCCATGTTTGAAATCCTTCAGGATACATGTATTTAGAGTTTGGAAAGAATATGCAATCCACACCCACAGATTTTGCAAGGTCAATATCTCTTTTGAGGTCTCTGGGATATTTATCAAGGTCTTCATTTGGACCAAATTGGGTAGGATTTACAAATATGCTCACCACGACCTTGTCTCCAAGGTGGCTAGCCATTTCCATGAGAGCTAAATGCCCCCTGTGAAAATATCCCATAGTTGGGACAAAAGCTATTTTATTTCCCTTTGTCCTTTCGTTTTGGGACCATTCAATCATTTTATCTATGGATTCAATGACTACAATCGAACTATTCACATTCCTCTTCAAGGCTACATACTCCATCATTAAGTTGAAATTCGTTATTAAGACCCTCTTTTAAAGTAGGAAATGGGCCAAAACAATGCTGTTCTATGTAGGAAATGATGTTTTTTTCACCTTTTATAAAAAGCATACCTCCTTCACTCTTGTCAATGAGGACGGGGATTTCGTTTATACCTAAAAGCTTTAGAGTCATAATATTTATGTGTGGATCATAGTATTTTTCAGGCGTTATTCCTGGTAGGATTATTTCGTCTATCTTTTCTATTGGATTAAAGTGAAATTCACACTGATTGCATCCTGTTAGGGCATTCAAGACCTTTTTACAATGAGAGCAATCTTTTGAAAAAATTAGATAAAGAGTTTTTGAGGGATCGGAACAGGTTTTAACCGCATATGTTCCTGAATCAAGATTCTGATCTGTTGGTAACATTCCAGCTTCATAATTTAATAAAGAGGATGCGATAATCCCAGCCATCACAATTCCAGTCCCTGTAATGAACTGTTTAAAATCCAATAACATATTGATTATAAAGATAGATGAAAAGATCGTAAGACAATATGAACAAAAGGTCTTTGCAACAAAGAGCTGATAGCTGATAAAGACGGATTCAGCAGCTAGAGATGAAAGTAAAATACATTTTAAAATGAATAAAAATATTTTTCTTCCTTTAGTCTGACGTTTTATGACAAACAATAGGGTAGCTAATACAATAAAAAAGCTTAGACCAATGGCGTTAAATGCATTTGATGGAATATTTGTTAGTTTTTCTACAACCTTGCATCCTTGATTTAAACAATAAATTTCGCCTGTCTTTGATATGGAAAATAATTGAAATCCTATTAGAAGGATACTTAAAATTGATATGATAAATGCAAATTTAATAGCTAGATTACTATTAGATTTCAGAGTCATTTTTAACAATCCTTTTTTATTGTCTTAAATTCAGAAATTAGGTATTAGTTGGTTGCATTATTAAGGTAAAAGGGTGTCCAGTTATTTTTGATACCAATTGCAATGGCAACTGGAAGAGCTCTTTTTGCATTCCATTCTTCATTCCAAGATTCGATCTCTATCTCGTGTTTTTTGCTGGTATACTTAAATGCCAAGTCTTCAAATTGATCTACAATAGCGCAGTCCCAACCTTCTTTTTTAATTTCTGAAAGATTATCTTCTGATAATTCTTCAGGTGGATCTTCTTTAATATCTATAGGCCTTGTAACTATTTTTTGACAGTATGTAAGTACCTTTTTTTCTTGGTTAAAATTATATGACACCAATAATAGCCCCCCTCCCCTTGCACCTAAGGGGCCTGAGGTCGTAGTAAAGACAATGGAGTGAGCATCTCCATTTAGACGAAAAAAGGCCTTTGTATTAGGGTTTTTCATAGATACTATCATTCTAAGCTGTCTATCAAGAAGATTGGTTATTGAGGTCTTTAAAATAACATCATCACTTAGACCTTTGGCACGTTCATATGCTCTAAGTCCAGATCTCATAGCCATGGAAAGTATGAGCACTAGAAAGGAAGTAAGCGTTATTGATACGATTAGTTCAAGGAGGGTGAATCCAGCGCAGTCTCTGCCTCGCATATGGACTGAGGTTTGATATTGAGGAGTTAGCGGAGTTGAGCGCTTTTTGTCCTTTTGATAGGTTGGCATGTAGCTTTCCTGTAAAAAATCCATCCTTTGGGGCATTACCTCCATGACACAATAGTAAAGATTCGCCCTTTAGGAGAAAAAATCTTGATGGTCATTTTTTTTAACTCATCAATTTCAAATACCTTTTCTTCCTCTTCCTGGTCAACAGAGCTGGTGTCTTTTATTCTTACATTTAGATCGTCATAGTTTACTGAATAGCTCCAACCTTCCATGCCCTCTATTTCTCCCTCCATTTCTTCTTTGGAAGATTCTTGATTCAAGCTGGAGGTTTTATGCATTACTAACCTTGCAGCTCTCCCTGCCTCCTCCATTAAAACTGCTCTCATGTTAGATTGGTGGCCCTGACTTAGGCCAGACAATGCAATTCCTAGGGCTATACCACAGATGGCAGTTGCCACCAGTACTTCCATGAGCGTAAATCCTTTTTGGGATAAGCCTTCAGATGGCATTTGTTTTTCGATTTTATTTCTAACCTTCATCCTTCTCCAATTTAAAAGAACCAAAAAATTTATTGATTTGAAATCGATATAGAGTTCCATCTGGCATTGAGAAGATAATAGTTCCCCCGGTGGAACTCCCATCGGGATAAAATGTTATTGAATAAATTCCTTCATCAAATTCTTCTACCCCCTCTCCTCTAATCTCTACATCTTCTGGGATGGTAATCTTATCTTCTCCTTCAATTCCAAAGGCCCTTTCTTCGCCGTAAATCAGCAAATTGACAGCTCTTCCCTGACCAATGCTCTTGGACCTTGCAAGGCTAAGTGTCTGACCAAATTTGTTCAAAAGGCCCTTGTCCTTGGTGCCAAGAAGGCCGCGTCCTACAGAAAGGAAGACCAGTGAAGAGGCAATGCCAATTATAAATAGCACTACAAGTAATTCTATTAGAGTAAATCCCTTAAAATTTAACATAGCCATAAAATATAATTTATTTTTTGAAATTTGCATTCAAAACACTAGAATATAAAAATATGTCTTTTATTTTTATACTTGCTGAATTTATGATGTTCCGTTTGGGTACACACCAAATCGTCCCCTCGCAGATGAATATAAGGGTTGTGCGCTACTAGGTAGAAGGAAGAAGGGAGAAGGTAGAAGTAAAAGAAAGGAATTTTGAATCTTGAATTTTGTATTTTGAATCATAAACTTTTTATCTGCCTCTGGCTTTTATACAGGCAGGCCTACCTGTTGGCAGGCAGGGCTTGCTTCTACCTTCTTCCTTCTACCTGTAATTATGACTATTTTCACGGTATCATTTATTTTGATCCAAGGATTATAGGATATGGACATAAAAGAACTTAAAAGACTTATTGATGTGGCTTCAGGGAGAACTGAGGCAGATATCCTTTTAAAAGGCTGTCGGCTTTTAAATGTATTTACGGGAGAAATTTATACTACCAATATTGCCATTTCAGGCAAATGGGTTGCTGGCATCAGTGAGAACTATTCAAAGGCCAAAATTGTAAAAGATTGCAAATCTAAATTTGCCATACCAGGGCTAATAGATTCACATATCCACATTGAAAGCACAATGTTGAGCCCCAGGGAATTTACAAGGGCGGTTATACCTCATGGGACCACCACAGTGGTTATAGATCCTCATGAAATAGCCAATGTATGCGGTATTGCCGGTATTGAGTACATGCTAGAGGCAGGCAAGGCCTTACCTTTAAATTTTTACGTCATGGCCCCATCTTGTGTACCTGCCACGGATCTTGAGACCTCGGGTGCAGAAATTAGAAGTGATGATCTTGTAGAGTTGTTAAAAGATACAAATATCCATGGACTTGGGGAATTGATGAATTTCCCAGGGGTTGTCTTTAATGTTGATGACGTTATTGAAAAAATAACAGCGGCCCATCAAAGAGGGGTTTTAATTGATGGTCATGCTCCTGGTCTAAATGGTCTTCCACTAAATGCCTATATATGTGCAGGAATATATTCTGATCATGAATGTAGCTCCCCAGAAGAAGCATTGAAAAAGATTAGGCGGGGAATGAATATCTTTATAAGAGAAGGCTCTGGAGCAAGGAATTTAAATGAACTTTTAAAGGCAATAACAATAGAAAATTACAGTAATTTTTCGTTTGCAACCGATGATCGCCATCCCGATGATCTAAAGGACAATGGGCATATAGACGATATTTTGAGACGTGCTGTATCCTTGGGACTACCGCCTATTTGGGCAGTAAAAATGGCTACTGTTAACGCTGCAAGAAATTTGGGCTTAAAGATGAGAGGTGCTATAGCACCGGGTTATTTTGCAGACATTGTCCTTGTTGAAGATTTGAGAAATTTTGAAGTGTGTGAAGTCATTATAAATGGGAAATTGGTCTACTCTGATGGAACTATACAGTGTGATCTTAAAGAGATAGATAGTTCAAGCGTGAACCATACTATCAATATAGGGAATTTTTCCCAAGATTTATTAAAATTAGAGGCCGTTCCTGATCATAAAGTAAATATAATAAAGGTAATAGAACACCAAATAGTAACAGAATGGATGATAGATAAACCCAAAGTAGAAAATGAGCTTGTGGTCTCTGATCCAGAAAGAGACATAATAAAAATAGCTGTCATAGAACGTCACAAGGCTACTGGAAATATCGGTATTGGTCTAATCCACGGCCTGTCAATAAAGGATGGAGCTATAGCGAGTTCAGTGGCACATGACTCCCATAATATAATAACAGCAGGTACGTCAGATAGGGAAATGGCACTGGCAATAGAACATTTGAGATCAATAGGTGGAGGCTTTACTGTAGTAAAAGGAGACACGGTCCTTGCCTCCTGTCCGCTACCTATAGCTGGTCTCATGTCTGAAGATTCTTACGAAGATGTTGCAGACAGACTAGAAGAGGTGATTAATGCATCTAAAGAGATCGGGATCAAGCTTTCAAATCCATTTATGACTCTTTCTTTTATGGCTCTCCCTGTAATACCAAAATTGAAGATAACTGATAGAGGGCTTGTAGATGTGGAAAGATTTAAGTTAATAGGTCTTTGGACAAAATGAACTCAAGAGAAGATTTTTTCTTTTAAAACTGAACTTCATTTATACCAAATATGGCCATGAGCATTGATAGGATGATTCCGCCTATAATGAGCCCCATGACCACAATTGTTACAGGTTCTATGAGGGACAGGAGCATTTTTGTACGAGACTGGATCTTTTCATCAAAGTCGTCTGCCACCTTTAAAAGCATGGTACCAAGATCGCCGGTTTCTTCTCCCACTGCCACTAAGTGGACTAATAAAGAAGGGAATACAGGATCTCTTCTCATAAGAAGGCTCATACTCTTACCCTGACGGACCCCTTTGTATAATTCATCAAGAGAGTCTTTTAGACGAGAATTTGAGATCACTTCTTTGGATAGAGATATTCCCTTTAAAATAGGTATCCCACTTTCTATTAGTGTGCCAAGGGTCCTTGCCATCCTGCCAAATTCAACAAATTGCACTATAGACCCAGCTATAGGAGCCTTTAATATATATGTATCAAAGATACGCCTTCCCTCAGGGGTCTTGAGTTTCCATTTCAGAAAAACGCCTATGGCAAAGATAATTCCTGCGATAATCCACCACCAGTTCTTCAGAAAAGTACTAAATTTTACGATCATCATGGTCATCAGGGGCATTGGCTGGTTTAAATCTTCAAATATTTCCCCGAATTTTGGTACAACGTAAGTGACCAAGATAAAGACTGAAAACATGCCCACTAACAATAGTACTGAAGGGTATATTGAGGAACTTATAATGAATTTTTTTATCTCTCTGCTTCTTTCAAGAAATTCTTCCAAGCGTTTTAACACTTCTGGGAGCACCCCTCCCATTTCACCGACTCTCACCATATTTATATAGAGGGGACTAAATATCTCAGGATATTCTGACAGTGCCTCTGATAGATTTTGCCCTGACTGAATGGCCTGCCTAATAGATGTGACAATTTTTTTTACGATTTCATTGTCTGAGGCATCTGCAACAATCTTTAGGGCCCTTTCCATCTGGACCCCTGCTTGAAGTAGATCTGAAAGCTCTTTTGTAAAATATATTAGATCCTCATGGGAAAAACGTATTCGTTTTTTAAATAGAATTGCCTCTAGGGTCTGAACACGTTTTATCTTTATAGGCTGAAGCCCTCTCCTCGTGAGGTCTTTGATCAGTTCCTGTGCGCTTTTGGCCTCTTCTATAGAATTTTTTCTCTGACCATTTTGATCAAGGTATTCGCATGAAAATCTGGCCATAATTAGTTAGATACCCTGAGTACTTCTTCAAATGTAGTCTGACCAAGGAGTACCTTTTGGAGTCCATCCTCTCTAAGGGTCCTCATGCCATTTGCCTTTGCGGCCTTAAGAATAGATGCGCTGTCTTCACCTCGAACAATTAGGCGGCGTATGGTTTCATCCACCTTTAAGAGTTCATAGATGCCAGTTCTACCAGAATATCCTGTAGTAGCGCAGTTAGGACATCCTTTACCACGCCATACCTCTTTGGGTACGACTGGCTGGTCCGTCCCTTCAATTCCATTCAGTAGTTCTTGATATAATTCTTCATCGATAGGATGAGACTCTTTACAATGGGGGCATATTACTCTCACTAGTCTCTGGGCCATGACCCCTAGGAGACATGAGGCCAAAAGATACGATTCAACGCCCATTTCCTGTAATCTTGTTATGGCACTTGGGGCGTCGTTGGTATGGAGAGTTGAAAAGACTAGGTGCCCTGTTAATGCAGACTGTATAGCAATTTCTGCTGTCTCTGCATCCCTGATCTCTCCAATTAGGATGATGTCTGGATCTTGTCTCAATATTGTGCGAAGGGCATTGGCAAAGGTTAATCCAATTTTTGGTTTTACCTGGATTTGGTTTATTCCATCTAACTGGTATTCAACAGGGTCCTCTACAGTTACTATCTTTTTGTCTGGAGAATTTATGAGGTTCATTACCGCATACAGAGTTGTGGTCTTACCGCTACCTGTAGGGCCTGTTACTAAGATGAGTCCATAAGGTCGTCTTATAATGGACTCGAAATCCATTAATGTATCTGGTGGAAATCCAAGACTTTCAAGTTCTAGTTTGACCTCTCCTCTATTTAGGAGTCTGAGTACAATACTTTCGCCAAAAAGGGTTGGGAGTGTTGAAACACGGATATCAATGTCTCGTTCGCGATCTTTCACCTTTATGCGGCCGTCTTGAGGAAGCCGCATCTCCGCTATGTTCATTTTACCCATGAGCTTTATTCTGGAAGTTATGGCCGGTTGAAGTCTCTTGGCTATTGTCTCAACTTCGTGGAGTACCCCATCTATCCTGAATCTCACTACAAACTTATCGCGGTAAGGTTCAAAATGGATATCAGAGGCCTTAACCTCCAGGGCCTGACTAATTAGATGATTCACCAGGCGGATTACAGGGGCCTCAGAGGCCATGTCCTTTAATTGTTCAGGGTCTTCCCAGAGTTCGTCAATAGCCCTTGCCTCTTCATCTTCTTGACTTTCACCAGATATATCCATATCTGCTTCGTACCACCTATAGATAGTGGCAAGGATATCGTCTTCATTTGCCTTGAAAATTTTAAGGGGTCTGTTGTAAATGTTTTCCAAGACTTCGATAAGATAGAGATCATTTGGCCTTGCCATTGCGATTTTGACCGCATCATCATCAACAGCCACTGGAAGGACCTTCCAGTGGCGCATCTGTTGAGGCGTAAGGCCATTTAAAAGTGGAGGTTTTTCCGGAAAGTCTGCTGGTTGAATTTCCTGAAACATATCAAATAGTTTTCCTATTTCCAACTTACAATGTCTGCATCTTCTCCCTCTCCTCCAGGCTCTCCATCTCTTCCGTAACTCATTAGGTCATAATCTCCATGCTCCCCAGGAGATTTATAGACATAGTCATGCCCCCAGGGATCTTTTGGGATGTCCTTTGGAAGATAGGGTCCAGCCCAATTCTCAAGGCCTTCAGGCTTTTTTCTTAGGGCTTCAAGCCCTTCTTCTGTGGTGGGATACCTACCATTGTCTAGTCTAAATTCATCAAGAGCAGCACCCAATAATTCGATCTGTGCCTTAGCGGCCTTAATCCTGCTTTGAGAGAGTTTTCCAAAAAATTTTGGGGCAACAAGACTTGCAAGAAGACCTATTATTATGACTACCACTAGGAGTTCTATTAAGGTAAATCCCTTTTGATTTGTAGTGATTTTGCGATGTTTCATGATAGAATGCTCCTTATAAATGTGATCAAAATTCGTATCTTCAAAACTTCACATTTTTCAAATATATCCATATCTATGAAAAAGGCAAATACCTTATCCTATGTAGAGATTATGCCCCATCTTCCCCCTTATTTTAGGGACAAGTTGAAGGCCCTCACGTATAAACGAAGGGGTGGAGTCAGTCTTCCTCCTTATGACACTTTGAATCTGGGTCTTTTTGTTGGAGATACCCCAGAGAATTTAGAGAGAAATCTCAGGATAATCTGTAATCACTTTGGAGTGGATCTTGAGAGACTGGTGGCACTAAAACAAGTACATAGTAATAAAGTGTTGGTGATATCAGAGGTACCTGATTCATTAGTTGTTGGAGAGGCAGATGGGTTGGTGACAGATGTCAAGGGACTGGCACTCATGATTCACCACGCAGATTGCCAGGCCATAGTCTTTTTTGATCCCAGGAAACAGATAATTGGGAACTGTCATGCTGGCTGGAGAGGTCTCTCAAATGGAATTGTCGAGAACATGGTTTCAACCATGGTTAGATTTTTTGATTCGAGACCTAAGGATCTTTGGGTTGGCATAAGTCCAGCCCTCGGCCCATGCTGTGGAGAGTTTAAAGGATGGAGGGAGTTATTGCCAGTTTGGATGAGGGACTTCATATTCAATGGAGATCATCTTGATCTAAAGAGAGCAACCCTTAGCAAACTTCATGAGGTTGGAATTCACCCCAATCACATATTCTCATCTAATATATGTACCAGATGCTCCAAAGACTTTTTTTCTTATAGGAGAGATAAAAAAACAGGAAGACTTGGAACGTTGGGAATGTTGACTCCATAGAGGGCAATTTTTTTAAGGTTTACGTTATATTTTGACGATATAAATCTCAGTATAGTTTAAACTCCAAGAGGGTAGCATGTCCATTAATAGGACAATGTTGGTCGTATTGTCTTATTGGATCTAAAAAAATTTTTTTCACCAAGAGAAGGGTTTTCATGTCTGATTTTTGTGGGCTGGATAGAGTTAAATACGACTTTTCCATTAATAAGACCACTATCCTTAATCGAGAGATGTCCCATGCCGCACTAAATCACACTCCCGATCAATTTGAGCGCAGAATTCCAAATGCTTTTTCATTCCTAGAACAAAATGAATTTGTAGCCACTACTGGAAACTAGCTGCTTGGATAGACCCTTTTAATAAGATTTTGGTTAGGAGGAAAGGCGTCAAAATTTGAAAAGGGGGGCTTATGAAGTTTAAATGCGATACTTCTATGTCTATTCGGATCCTTTTGCCAGTAGTGGGCGTAATTATTGTGCTCACAGGTATTCGAATTTGGTGGGCCTGGTTTAACGCAAATAATGAAAAGAATCGCCTTATTGAGTCAGATTTAGATGATCATGTTCGTCTAATGAATCAAGCAGCTATAATAGATAGCTAGGGAAAATCTCCAATTGGCCTTGGTGCTTTCCTCTATAGATGGAGTGAAAGAGGCAATAGGTCTTGAAGACCGATTCTCAGGCATTTGAAGTGCATAATTTGGGATAAACCTGGAATGCTCCCAATGGATTTATGGTAAGGGTTTTAGAATTGTTCATAGATAAACTTCAAAAAGAAGTTCCTGGAAACTGAGAAATTTTAAGTTGATATTTGTGTCTATTATAATCTCCCTTAATTGTTCAGCACACTGATGGCAATAGGTAGTTAATATTCCTGTCTCTTTTAATTTTAAAAGTTGTTTTCTTTTGAGTAAGGTCAACTGCCTTCTATCCTCTAGTCCTAAAAGTCCAGCTCCTGCCCCTCCACCACAGCAGATGCAGTTAGGTGGTGCTGGTTCCAGAGTTTTGACTGAAAAACCATAGGCAGAGAGTATATTTCGTACTGATTTGTAAATCTCTGAGTCAGGTTCTACATTACAAGGATCATTTACTATCACCAATGGATAAGAGTCCATGGCCTGCTTTTGGTTGTTTTTTTTAGGAGGTGAAAGGCGCCCTTTTTTTAAATAACGCCAAATGAGTACAGGGGTAGATAAAATTTCAATATCTGGGAATTGGATCTTTGTAGGCAAAGGGCCAAAGCCTGCCTTTAAAAAGGCATGTTCGCATGAATCCATCAATATTATTCTAGACCCTAGGTTTCTACATGTCTGGATTTTTTGTAAGGAAATGTTTTTTTGGGCATCAATATTACCAGCCATGGCTGCAAAATTTGATTCTTCAAATCCATAGCTTGGGATAGTCCAGTCTGCCTTGGCCATATTGAGGAGAAATGATAGGGCAAGGATCGTCTTAGGATTGAACTTTAAATCTCTTGAACTAACAAAGACTAGGATCTCTGCTCCGGTCTTATCTATAGGAATAGAGAAATCTGGCCTATTTGAAATACGTCTAAGTTCTTGTTCTAGCCACTGGAGTGTTTTTATTACCTCGAATGGTGTAAGAGAGAGCACATTTCCAGTAGTTAAGGTGCGGACATAAAATTCTTTTAAAATTTTTGGTGCAAAGGATTCACCTTGGCATTGTCGCAGGTAGTAAATTATGCCTGGTATATCGATATCAACTGGGCAGTGTCGTCTACACCTGCCACAAAGGGAGCATCTCCAAATCCAGGTAGTATTTAATGCCTCTTCATCAAGCCCTAATAATATCAGCCTCAAAAGTCGTTCTGGATCCATATTCTGAATGCCTGATGCATGACAAACAGATGCACAAGATCCACAGTGAAGACAAGAAAGGAGGTTATTGCCGCATACTTTTAAGATCCTGTCTCTCAAAACATAATTCTTCAAATTATTTGCTCCTAGTTTAGGTGGTCATTTATTTCTTTTCTTGTATAGATGAGAAAAACATTTTCTTCTGGTATGAGTTTAACCTCGAATCCTTTATCTAGGTGTTTCTTGAGAGACCGTTGAGCACTCTTTGATGATCTGTATCTATGTCCATCCCAATAATATAAGACTCCATCAAAGCACCTGGTCATTGGTGGATATCTTCTTTCATCTTTCAAGTTATTGGCAGTAGGGGGCTGGAATGTTGTTATCGTATGAGTATTAGGGCCTAGGTCCTTAATTTTTTCAACGAACTCTGTCACTATATTGACAAATCTCTCTGCTTGCCCGGATGAACACCAATCAAGGAGATATCTCTCTGGAGAGATTCCATATTCTTCCAGTATTAACTCGATGGTCTCTTTTCTTTCTAGGGCCACTAAATTTCCCTTGTGGTAATGACATTCCCCTGGATGACATCCAAGGACTATGACCCCGTCTATACCCCTAGACAGAGCATACACTATTATATTTGGGTTTACTGTACCGGTACACATCACTCTAATAAAACGCACATTTGCTGGGTATTCTATCTTGTGGGCCCCTGCCAAATCAGCGCTGGCGTAGGCACACCAATGGCATAAAAAACCCAGGATATAGGGTTCAAAATCGCCATTGTTGCGTTCTTTTATTATAGCGTCTATTTGTGAGAGAATTGTTGAGGGCTCAAACCCCGATACCTCTATTCCTTCTTTTGGACAGGTTGCCACACAGATACCACAACCTGTGCAATTGGCTTCCTCTATTTCAATAGTTCTTTTGACTTCTTTCTTGAATATATATTCAATGATCTTGATAGCCCTGAATGGACATGGGTCAACACATAGGCCACAGCCATCACATTTGTCCTTAATGACTCGGGCAATAGGTGTGTCAAGTAGGAGAGTATCCTTTGATAGGATTGAGGCTGTTGCACGTGAAACAACTGCTGAACATTGGCTAAATGTCTCATCGAGTTCCTTTGGAAACTGTGCCAACCCTGTAATAAATATCCCTTTTTGAATGGTCTCTACAGGCCTTAGTTTCAAGTGGGCCTCTTTAAAAAATCCCTCTTCATCCAGAGGTATTCCAAGGATATCGGAAAGTTCCTTATTGTCTCTTAAGTCAGGAACTATGGCAGATGCGAGTATAACCAGATCAGGATAGAGTTTGAGAATTTGATTGGTATATGGATCCTGATAGGAGAGTTTCAGCTTAGTAGAGACCTGACCTGTTTCATCCATAGCCAAAATCTTTTTAACTATAGGCTTGTGGTCAGTAGAAAATGGGATCATATGGACCCCTTTTTTCTTTGCCTCCAAGAAAAATTTTTCTCGAAGTCCATAGGTCCTCATCTGCCTGTAAAAAATGAAAATATCAAGGGCAGGGTTTATTTCTTTTAATAAAAGGGCCGTCATGATGGTGTGAGTACAACAGACTCTGCTACAATAAGGCCTGTTTTCCTCTCTGGATCCCACACATTGAATAAAAGCGATCTCTTTAGCCTTTGAAATTATTTTTGTGGCATCTTCTTTGGAATTGAGTATCCTATCCAGTTCAAGATGTGTCAAAATTCGTTTGGAGTCTCCATAGAGATATTCGTCTGGTCTAAATTCTTTTGCTCCTGTTGCTACAACTGTAACGCCGTGGTTTATGACGATAGTGCCCTTTTCTTTTGTCTCTATTTTTGAGGTGAAAGATCCTGCTCTCCCTGTATGAGTCAGTAATTTTGCCTCGGTCAAGACTGTGATTTTGGGATGGTTCTGCACGCGTTCTGTTAAGTCTTTAAGCAATTGTTTAAAAAATGTTCCCCGCCATGTTTTGTGCACAAAGCGGGCATTTCCCCCCAATTCCTTTTCTTTTTCTAAAAGGGTTACAGGAAAGCCCAGGCGTGCGAAGTCAATTGCACACTTCATCCCACTGATCCCACCCCCGATAATCAAAACCTCCTTTATAACTGGATATTGTTTTGGGGCTATAGGCTTTAGTTTTCGTACACGCTCGATTTCGATTCGAATTTGATCCTTGGCCTTTTCCTCTGCAAGGATTGGTTGGGATTTATGTACCCAGGCATTATGATTTCGGATATTTGCCATGGAAATTGCCCACGGCCCAAGTCCTAATGGCTTTATTGCCTCTTGAAAGGTGGCTTCGTGAGTGTGGGGGCTACAAGCGGCAACAACAATTCGGTTGAGTCCTTTATTTTTTATTTGTTCTTTGATGATCGAAAGTGCGTCTTTGCTGCATGCAAACTCTACAATTTCACAGTGCTCAACTCCATCCAAGAGTAGACTTGCCTGCTTTAAAGATTCTACTGGCAAATGATCGCTGATGTTTCCCCCACATTTACAAATAAAAACTCCAATTTTAGCAGGAGATTTCTGGGAACAATTTAAAGTGGACGGATGTTCATATTTTGAATTGTCACTTTTATGTGACATGTTTATTATTACGGCCCCAGCAGCTGCGCTACCTTCTATAACCGAGTGAGGTATTGATTTGGGAGAAGTAGAAGAGCCGCATGCATAGATACCCCCTATTGGGGTTTTGAAGGTCTCCTCGCCTTTTGTGGCAATAAATCCAAAATCATCATATAGTTTTTGGGGTTGTTCGAGAAACTGTTTTAAGGTCTGAGATGGTGATCTTCCAGTTGCTAAGACTACGAGATCATAAGTCCTGGACTCTACTGTGCCGCCAATTCGTCTGGCCCTTAGTTCTATTTTGTCTCCTGGAGCCCAATCTAGACTACATATCCTGCTTCTAATGAAGTTGACCCCTAGGGCCTTTGCCTTTTGATAATATATCTCACTACCCTTTTGATGGGCACGGAGGTCAAGAAAATAAATATCTGTAACAATTTTATGACAAACCTCTTTTGTGTTTAAGGCCTCTTTGACAGAAGACATGCAGCATGTATCTGAACAAAAAGGTCGAGTTAAAGGTGCGATCATCCTTGAACCAACACATTGAATCCAGGCAACTGATTGGGGTTCTTTTCTGTCTGAAGGACGTAGCACCTTTCCTCCAGTTGGGCCAGTGGCCTTAAGCATCAATTCCATTTCGAGGTTAGTGATTACGTTTGGAAGGGTTTTGTATCCTAGAGCCTTGAGTGGTGTAGGGTCAAAAAGACCTGCGCCAGTTGCTATAACTAAAGCCTGGGCCTTTATCCTGGTTCCGACCTTGGTTTCTTCGAGGTTTATGGCTTTTGTGGGGCAAATAGCTTCACATTTTTTGCAAGATCCATAAAGGAAGTAAAGACAGGCCTTGGGATTTAAGACAAAACTGTTTGGTATGGCCTGGGGAAATGGTATTGAGATGGCCTTTTTCCTAAGTGTATGTGTAGCGCCTTGTGGTGTCACAAAAACAGGACATACATCTTCACAACGTCCGCATGATATACATTTTTTTTCATCCACAAAGCGAGGATTTAAGGTTACAGCTATGGTGAACTCCCCTTCTTCTGCATGAATGCCATTAATTTCTGCCCGAGTCAGGATTTCCACGTTGGGTCTTTGGGATAGATCAACAAGCTTAGGGGCAAGGGTGCACATTGAGCAGTCATTTGTTGGAAAGGTCTTGTCAAGTAGGGCAGATATGCCACCTAAGGCATCACCAGATTCAACAATTATGACATTTAGGCCTGCCTCCGACAGGTCCAGAGCGCATTGAATGCCTGCAATGCCACCTCCTATTATGCAAATCTTACTCATGCTATTTCCTCATGATGAGTAGTATTCATGTAATCTTATTTGATCTATGCACGGATAATACCTAAATTCCTAGTTGAAGAATTTATCATGGATAAAAGGCGAAATGGACTCCGCTTATTCGAATATCTGTAATTTTTCCATATCAACCAATGGAATTAAGGTATTATTTTAATGCATAGATCCTATCAGTATTGGTGTCTTAATTTTATGACATGTCATTTCTTTTTTCTAAATTGATCAAGGTCTATCTCATATTGTTGAATTTTCAAGTAAAGATTTTGGCGTCTAAGGCCTGAGAGGTTTGCGGCCATAGATACATTGCCATTTACCCGCCTCAATAGCCCTTCTAAATATTTCTTTTCAAATTCTCTTTTTGCATTTTTGAGTGGTTTATCAAATAAGGGTAAATGAAACTGCATGGAATCTTCATTTTGGTTATCAATTTCTTGGTTTATTTCAAGGAGTTGTGGAGGTAAAGATGCAGGTGTAATAAGTGAAGATTGTTCTACGATTACTGCCCGTTCAACAACATGAATTAATTCTCTCACATTGCCGGGCCAGTGATATTGCATAAAGATTTTTTTTACTTCCTTTGATAGGCCCGTTAGTTTTTTTTTGTATTTTTGGTTGAAAAAATGCAGAAAATGCTCTGCTATCAACATACAGTCGTCATCTCTGTCCCTTAGTGGAGGCATCTTTATTTCCACAACATTAAGCCTAAAAAAAAGGTCTTGCCTAAATGTGCCAAGAGATACTCCTTTTCTGAGGTCTTTATTGGTGGCTGCAACTATTCTAACGTCAACTTTAGTGGGACGGGTCGAACCAATCTTGCAAAATTCTTCTTCTTGAAGTACGTGGAGAAGGGCTGTCTGGAAGGCCATTGAGCTATCACCTATTTCATCGAGTAAGAGTGTCCCCTTGTGTGCTTCTTCAAAGAAACCTTTTGAACGTGTAGATGCCCCGGTGAATGCGCCTTTTTCATGTCCGAAAAGGGCACTTTCTATAAGGGTATCCGGAATTGCACCGCATTGTACAGTAACAAAGGGTTTGTCCTTTCGTGGACTTAGTTGATGAATAATCCTTGCGGCAAGACCCTTTCCAGTACCTGTTTCTCCGCTAATTAATACTTGGACTCCTAGGGGTGCAACTCTAGATATTAGGCGTAATACCTCTCTGATTTTCGGCGACTTCCCAATTAGTTTAATGTCCATTCCAGTTCAAGGATAACATGAAGAAAATGAGGGTAAAGTGGACCTTGTTAAAAAGCTCAAATATTGTGAAAAAAATCTTGGAATGTATTTTGCATAAAATATTTTGAGTATTCATTGAAGATTCCATAGGAAGGGACATGCATATGAGATTTTTAAAAGGAGGTAAATAACGATGTCTCGAACTTTTTGGGATTTTGATACAAAGGTGAACAGGCGTAGTTTTTTGAAAGGATGCGCCATGGTCTGTGCGGCAATGGGGCTTTCGGATGAGCTAGTTCCCAAAATGGCCGAGGCTGCTTCGAAAAAGAAACGTCCTCCAACGGTGTGGCTTCATTTCCAGGAGTGCACTGGATGTACAGAGAGTCTATTGAGGGCATCACATCCAGATGTGGCACGACTCATCCTCGATCTCATCTCAGTAGATTATCACGAGACCCTCTTAGCTGCAGCAGGAACCCAGGCAGAAGAGCTGTTGACCTCTACGATTGAGGAGAACAAGGGAAAATTTATTTGTATAGTGGAAGGTGGAATTCCCACTAAAGATGGAGGCATATATTGTAAAATTGGAGGAAAAACAGCCCTTGAAATAATAAATGAAGTTGCTCCTAAGTCTGCTGCTGTTATTGCCATTGGTTCCTGTGCAGCATTTGGAGGCATTCAGGCTGCAAATCCAAATCCTACAGGAGCCAAAGGAGTTTCCGACATCATAAATTCTGTCCCTATAATAAATTGCCCGGGTTGTCCTCCCAATCCAATCGCCTTTTTGGGGACCGTACTACACTATCTCACATTTGGGCGACTGCCTGCAACGGATAAGCTCGGACGGCCACTATTTGCATACGGACGCAGAATTCATGATCACTGTGAGAGGCGGCCCCACTTTGATGATGGAAGATTTGTCGAAGAATTTGGTGATTGTGCTCATAAGAATGGATACTGCCTCTATAAAGTCGGATGCAAAGGCCCAGAGACCTTTTCTCACTGCCCCTCTGTGAGATTTAATGATGTTGGAGTCTGGCCAGTATCTGTAGGTCATGGTTGTGTGGGATGCACAGAGCCAAATTTCTGGGACACCATGACTCCATTTTATGAAAGGTTGCCAGGTGTCCCAATTCCAGGGGATAGGGGCTCAATATCAAGTTCTGAATCCTTTGGGAAAAAGGTGCTCGGGATTACAGGTGCTGCAGTGGCGTTGCATGCCTTAGCAGGCGTTGGAAAGAAGATGGTCCAGAAAAAGGACAATAAGGAAGAATAAGCTTTCTGGAAGAGGAGGTCATTATTATGGCAACACGAATAACAGTAGATCCCATTACAAGGATAGAGGGACATTTGAGAATAGATGCTGAGATAGAAAATGGAAAAATACAAAAGGCCTGGTCTTCAGGTTCGATGTGGCGTGGTATTGAAGTGATTTTAAAGGGGAGAGACCCAAGGGATGCCTGGATCTTTACCCAGAGAATCTGTGGCGTCTGCACAACAGTACACGCTATAGCATCGGTTAGGGCAGTGGAAAATGCCCTCAATTTGGAGATACCTATAAATGCCCAGTATATAAGAAATCTTGTCCTTGCAATTCATGCCCTTCACGATCACATAGTACATTTTTATATCCTTTCTGCCCTAGATTGGGTGGACGTGGTATCGGCCTTAAAGGCAGATCCTAAAAAGACTGCTACTCTTGCCCAGAGCTTGTCTGAGTGGCCTGGAAATAGCGTTAAACGATTCAAGGCAGTACAAGAAAAGGTCAAGGCATTGGTGGATAGCGGCCAGCTTGGGCCTTTTGCCAACGGCTATTGGGGCCATCCAGCAATGAAATTACCTCCTGAGGTAAACTTAATGGCTGTTTCCCACTATCTTGAGGCACTTGATTATCAGAGAAAGGCAACTCAGGCACTGGGAATAATTGGAGGAAAAAATCCTCACATACAAAATCTGTGTGTGGGAGGCGTTGCAACTGCAATAAATCCTGATAGCGATTCCGCCCTTAATATGGAGCGTCTTTATTGGATAAAGCAACTTGTGGATGAAGTAAGAGGGTTCATCATGAACGTCTACCTCCCAGATGTCTGTGCAGTTGGTGCCATGTATGCGGACTGGTTGAGCTTCGGTAGTGGTGTGGTCAATTATCTTGCCGTCCCAGACCTGCCTTTAGATACGAAGGGTGAGCAATTTGACTTACCTGGAGGCACTATTTTTGACGGCGATCTGTCAACTGTTAGGGAGATTAAGAGTTTTAATGATCCCTATTTTAGAGACAATATTTCAGAGTGTATAGCACATTCATGGTATGACGGTCACTGGACCAAACATCCGTTTGAAGAAGAGACAGTTCCTGAATACACTGACTTCCAAGATGATGGAAAATATTCCTGGGTAAAGGCCCCTCGCTTCAAGGGTAAACCAATGCAGGTAGGCCCTCTTGCCCAGGTACTTGTAGGCTATGCAACAGGGCATGAATTAACGAAAAAGTACGTAGATCATGCTCTTAAAACTATATCGTCTTTGGCCGGGACTAAGGTTTCGGTCCAAGCCCTTTACTCAACCCCTGGTAGACATGTAGCTCGTGCCGTGCGTGCTGCCATGTTAGCGGATCTCGCTCAAAAACACTGGGAACTCTTGGTCAACAATGTTTCAAGAGGTGATCTAGAGATATTTTCCAAACCTGAGTTTGGAAAAGGAAAACAAATGGGCTTTGGGTTCCATGAAGCCCCTCGCGGCACACTCTCTCATTGGATAGTGATAGAAGATGGAACAATTGCCAACTATCAGTGTGTAGTTCCTTCTACATGGAATGCAGGTCCAAGGGATGACAAAGGACAGCCAGGACCATATGAAGCCTCTCTTGTTGGTAATCCAGTGGCTGATCCCCATAAACCCCTCGAACTACTGCGCACAATCCATTCATTTGACCCATGTCTTGCCTGCGCTATCCACATTATAGACCCGGTTGGCAGAGAGTTATCGAGGGTTAAGGTAAATGTTTAATAATCTCTTGTAGGCTGGAGCCACTAAAGGAGGTAATTATGGAATACAAGATAGAAAAGGTATGGAGTCCTTTATTGAGACTCTATCACTGGACTTTTGCCCTATCTATCGTTGTCCTGGTTGTGACGGGGTTTTACATACATGACCCCTGGACCAATACCAGTTTGGAGGGGGTAGATAGCTTTCCTATGGCCTTTGCGAGGGAACTACATTTTTCTGCAGGATATGCTCTCTTGGCGGCCTTTATTGCAAGGGTCTATCTCCTGTTTTTTGGGAATAAATATGAGAGGATATTATCATTTGCTCCTGTTACAGGCGCCAACATCAAGAACTTTTTTGGCACAATAGGCCATTATCTGTATTTTGGAAAAAAATGTCATAGGACGGGACATAACGTATTTGCAGGGACCTTTTACTTGTTGACCCTGTTTTTTGCTCTGGGACAAGTCCTTTCGGGTCTGTACTTGATGTATCCAGAGACCCTCTCTATTCAAGGTATGGGACTAGCCTTTTTTGGCAGCCAACAAGAGGCCAGATTCATACATAACCTGCTCATGTGGTATTTCCTGTTCTTTGTGATGGCGCATGTCTATATCGTGATTTGGAATGATATCATGACACCAGAAGGCCTAATTTCCTCTATATTTAGCGGAAGAAAGTTTGTGGAAAAGAAAGATGGTGTATGAGAGGTTAAACTCAATACATCAGATAGAGGGATTGAATGGGGTACCAAGTGGTACCCCATTAGGAGGAAGAAAAACTATTAAGGTTAGTGTCTTTGTAAGGGGGGTGGTTCAGGGAGTAGGCTTTAGACCTTTTTGTTATCGTCTTGCTGTATCACTGGGATTGGATGGAACTGTTAGAAATACTGGAAAGGGCGTGGTAATAGAGCTCCAGGGAGAAAGAGATGTGGTAGAGGCCTTTTTAAAAGGTCTTAGAGAGGCTCATCCGCCTCTAGCTTCAATAAAGTCCATAGATATTAAATGTGCTGATTTTCCAGATACTAATGGATTTAAGATTGTAGAGAGCGAGGATGAACACGGTAATAAGACCCTTATTCCTCCTGATATATCCATTTGTGATGACTGTTTAAGAGAGCTCCTTGATCCAGAGGACCCAAGATATCTTTATCCGTTTATAAACTGCACTAATTGTGGCCCAAGATACACTATAATCAAGAATCTCCCTTATGATCGTGCAAAGACAACTATGGCCCAATTCGAGATGTGTAGCCATTGTGAAAGCGAATACTTAGACCCATCCTGCAGACGATTTCATGCTGAGCCCACAGCGTGTCCTGAATGCGGACCCAAGGTCCATTTAGAGGATCACAATGGAGTAATTTTTAATGATGAAGATGCGTTAGCCAAGGCCTCTACCCTATTGAGACAGGGGAAGGTTATAGCTATCAAGGGACTTGGTGGATTTCATATAGCGGGAGACGCATTTAATCCAGACACTGTAAAGAGGATAAGGGAGGTAAAGAATCGTCCAGCAAAACCCTTGGCCCTAATGATGAGGGATCTAAAAGTTGTTAAAAGATATTTGAAGGTGACTTCAGAAGAAGAGGCCCTTCTCTTGAGTCCTAAAAGACCAATAGTACTGTTGGAAAAGAAGGCAGATTATTATGGGCTATTTGAGTTAGTGTCTCCGAATATTTCCCATGTTGGGGTGATGCTACCCTACACCCCGCTTCATTATCTTTTGATGTCATATTATGAGGCCCCCTCATGCCTTGTGATGACCAGTGGTAATCCCAAAGGAGACATAATAGCGATTTCAAATGACGAGGCTTTTAACAAATTGAAGGGGATGGTCCAGGCATATTTAGTCCACAACAGACCTATACTCAGGCCGGTGGATGACTCAGTAGTAATGATTGTAGAAAAAAAAGAGAAAGTGATTCGGCGAGCAAGGGGCTATGCCCCAATGCCTTTAAGGATTAGAGAAAATCTCCCACCAATATTAGCCTTTGGGGCAGATTTGAAAAATACTATTTGTATTGGGTGTGGAGATGAACTTTTTCTTTCGCAGCATATTGGAGATCTCGATAACGTAAATATTCAGGACCATCTTGAACATACAGTGCAAGATATTACCACTCTACTTGGTGTCAGGCCCCAAGCAGTGGTGGTAGATATGCATCCAGATTATCACTCTACGCGGCTTGGACGAAAGTATGCCAAGCAACATGGGGTGCCAGTTTATGAAGTACAACATCACCACGCCCATTTTTGGGCAACAGTTGCAGAACACGATCTTAGCGGGAAGGTACTCGGATGCATCCTCGATGGTACAGGTTTTGGTTTAGATGGTACTGTTTGGGGTGGAGAAATCTTTTTTGGAAATATAACATCGAGTTATTCAACTTTACCTACCTTTGTTCGTCTTGCCCATCTTGAACATCTCTTCTTACCTGGAGGGGATAAAGCTTCGAGGGAACCATGGAGAATGGCCATTTCAGCTCTTTATTCTGTTTTTGGAGATGATGTTTTGGATGATTGCGATGTATTGAAAGATTTCGTAGGTGCCTCTGTTGAGAATAAGAGACTTATTTTGAACATGATGAAAAAAGGCGTAAACAGTCCAAAGACCTCGAGCGCAGGAAGATTATTCGATGCAGTTTCAGCCATTCTAGGACTACGATATTTTAATGATTATGAAGGCCAGGCAGCAATGGAATTGGAGGCCCTAGCAAAAGGCGTTGATGATCCTAATGTCTATCCCGTTGCTATTAAAAATCGTATTTCTCACCCATGGGTGATTTCCTCTAAAGAGGCCTTGAAGGAGATTTTAACCGACCTTTCCAATGGAGTCCCAAAGGAGATTATATCTTTTAGGTTTCATGCATGGTTGGCATCTTCAATGTTTATTACGCTTACGAACTTTGCCAGGATCTACGATGTTAACCAGATAGTCCTGTCAGGAGGAGTATTTCAAAATAGACTCCTATTCACGCTACTGTTCAATAAATTAAGAGAGTTTGGCCTACAGGTTTATTCTGGAGAAAATATACCTATAAATGATGGAGGTATTGCATTAGGTCAGGCATTTGGCGGAGGATTGATACATGTGTTTAGCAATTCCAATGGAAGTAATAGAGGTTGAAGGAGAAATTGCAAAGGTAGATTCCCGCGGCATGAAAAAGGAAGTTCGTTTAGATATTGTAGACAGGATACCGAAAGTCGGGGATTTTGTCATAGTCCATGCGGGATTTGCAATTCACACTATGGAAAAAGAAGAAGCAAAAAGGAGCCTAGAGCTATTTTATGAAATGGCAAAATACGTTTGATCCTTTTAGGTCTCGCGAGACTGTTAAGGGACTTCATAAGGTCCTTTTGAGGGAAGTTGAAAGACCTGTACGGATCATGGAGGTCTGTGGGACCCATACTATGAGCATTTTTCAGCATGGGCTCAGAGAGCTTTTCCCTGAAAAGCTTAAAATGATTTCAGGGCCAGGGTGTCCTGTTTGCGTTACTTCTCAAGGGGATATCGACACCATGATAGGCCTTAGCCGTGAGCCCAATTGTCGCCTAGTTTCTTTTGGAGATATGCTGAGAGTTCCAGGATCGAATGGCAGTTTAAGGGATGCTATGGCCCAGGGGGCCAAGGTCCATATAGTTTATAGTCCCATGGATGCTCTGGAGATAGCGAAAAAATTTTCAGATGATGAAGTAGTATTTTTAGGAATAGGTTTCGAGACTACAGCGCCAAGCATTGCCGCAACTATAATCCGTGCAAAAAAAGAGAAAATAAAGAATTTTTCTGTACTTTCTACAATGAAACTTATGCCCCCGGCACTCCATTCTTTGTTTTCCCAAGAGGATGTGGAGGTGGACGGATTACTGTGCCCTGGTCATGTCAGCGCCATAATAGGTGCTAGGGCATATGTACCTATTTCAGAGGAGTTTAAGATTCCTTGTGTTATAGCAGGATTTGAGCCAGCTGACATCTTAGCAGCTTTAATCTTGCTTATAAGACAGATAAAGAACGGAGAAAGCAAAGTTGAAAATGCATATGAGCGAGCAGTTTCCTGGGATGGGAATGAAAGGGCTTTAGAGATTGTAAAAAAGGTATTTTATCCAGTAGATGTGACTTGGAGGGGTATTGGCGTTATTCCTCAAAGCGGACTTAGTATTCGTAAGGAATTTGAAGAGTTCTGTGCCAGAAAGAAATTAGGCCTGAAGATAAAGGAATTACCTGAACCAAAGGGGTGCAGATGTGGAGAAGTGTTAAAGGGAGCTATAACTCCACCAATGTGTCCATTATTTAAAAAGGCCTGTACCCCAGCTACTCCTGTAGGGCCTTGTATGGTCTCAAGTGAAGGGATTTGTCATGCTTATTATAGATACGGATTTGCGGATAACGACTCTGGAGGTTGAAAATAGAAATGGGGGGCGAGATTAAACGGCAGATTACGCTTGATCACGGTAGTGGAGGATTAAAGACTAGGGAACTTATTGAGGGGCTTTTTTTAAAGAGGCTCAACAATCCCTTTTTGTCTAATCTTGAAGACAGTGCCACTTTAGAGCTAAACCAGGGGCGAATTGCATTTACTACAGATTCATATGTGGTAGATCCCATAAGTTTTCCAGGAGGTGATATTGGAAGCCTATCAGTCCACGGGACCATAAATGACCTTGCCATGAAGGGAGCATGGCCTGTGGCCTTGAGTCTTTCCTTTGTACTGGAGGAAGGATTTTTCTTTGATGAGTTAGATCAAATATTGGCTTCCATTGAATTAGCCTCTAAAAAGGCGGGAGTTCCCATCGTTACTGGGGATACCAAGGTAGTTCCCAGGGGTAAAGGCGATAAGATTTTTATAAATACGTCAGGTATTGGGATTATTCCAGACGGCGTGGATGTTGGATACCACAGAATTCAATCAGGAGATGTAATAATTGTATCAGGATCTGTAGGAGATCATGGTGTCACCATCCTAACTCGACGAGAGGGGCTTGGATTTTCTGGTGACCTAAAAAGTGACACCATGGCGCTTCATGGTCTAGTCAAGACATTAATTGAGGAGTTAGGCCCTGACCTACACTGTCTGAGGGACCCTACAAGAGGAGGGGTCGCAACCGTATTGGTAGAACTTGCTGAAAGAACCGGTCTTTCCATGGAAGTAGATGAAGAGAGTATTCCCATTCGTGACGAGGTCAAAGGGGCCACGGAGATCCTAGGGCTTGATCCCCTTTATATCGCAAATGAGGGGAAATTGATTGCGTGGGTGTCAGAAGGTTCTGCAAAAAGGGCTGTAGAGATAATGAGACAGAGAATTGAGGGAAAAGAGGCAAATATCATTGGTAGAGTCTTAGATGGAAAGGATGCTAGAGTGACTTTGAACACTATCGTTGGAGGAAAGAGGGCAATCTATGCCCTTACTGGAAATCCTCTGCCTAGGATATGTTGATATGAAAAGTCCCAAAAAAGGAATACTTGGAATAGGCAATATCCTATTAAAGGATGAGGGCTTTGGAGTCCAGGTGGTTAGGTATCTTGAAGAAAATTTCGAGATTCCAGAAGAAGTAGAGGTCATGGACGGCGGGACCTCTGGTATGGCTCTATCCGATTTTATTAAAGGGCTGAATCGTCTTCTAATAATCGACGTAGTGCGCCTGGAAGATAGCCCTGGGACCTTGAAAGAATTTTCATTGAAGGACTTGATGCTTTTGTCTGATTCCTTTCGCATGAGTCCACATCAGGTAGGCATTTTGGACGTGTTAAGTCTTCTAAGTTTTGAAGGTACCTTGCCTGAAAAGGTGGATTTTCTTTGTGTGGTTCCAAGGGATCTTGGCACTGGGCTTGGACTTTCCAAGGAGTTGGAGCCCCTTGTACCTGAGGTGGCAAAAAGGGCATATGAGTGGTTAATAAATGCATGAGTTAACGCTTGCAGAGGGCCTGGCCCGAGAGCTAAGGGAGATAGCAATAAGACATCGCGCAAGTGCGATTAGGGATGTTTTTGTTAGCATTGGTGCACTTTCTGGAATTGTCCAGGAAAGCTTTGAATTTGGATTTGAGATCATAAAAGAGCAAGAGCCATTATTAAAAGAGGCAAATCTACACGTGGAAGTCGATTATCCCAGTTACCGGTGTAAAGGCTGTGGTTCTATCATAGAGAAATCGAGTGTGGTGCCTTCTCAGTGCCCAAAGTGTAAGGGACTTCAATTTTTTCCAATAGGTGGGGATGACCTCAGGCTTTTGAGGGTCGAATTGGATTTAGAAGAAGAAATGGAGGATATTTAGGCCATGTGTGATACATGTGGATGCGAAAAAAAGAGGACTGTTGATCTTGAAAGGAGTCTTTTTTCTAAGAACAGGGAGATAGGAGAAGCTAATCGTAAATTTGTCGAAAAATATGGCACAAAGTTAATTAACTTAATAAGTGCTCCTGGTTCTGGTAAGACTACTCTTTTAGAGGCTACTATTGAGAGACTGTTACCCTCCTATTCCATTGGGGTCATAGAGGGTGATATTGAAACAGAGCGCGATGCGGAAAGGATAAGAAGAAAGGGAGCAGAGGCAGTACAGATAACCACTGGAGGCGCTTGTCACCTTGATGCAAATCTCGTTCATAAGGCCCTACATAGGCTTTTTGAGAAACGTGATAAGTATGATTTGATATTTATAGAAAATGTCGGCAATCTTGTGTGTCCTGCAAGCTTTTATCTCGGAGAACATATAAGATGCGTACTTGTCTCTGTGCCAGAGGGTTCTGACAAGCCAGCAAAATATCCCACTACTTTTAAAGAAGCAGACATATTTGCAATTACCAAGGTGGATCTCCTGTCTTTTTTTGATTTCTCTATAGAAGAGGCTCGAAAGGAGGCCAAAAGAATAAATCCCCAGGTCTCCGTGATAGAGATATCGGCAAAGACTGGTGATGGCATCGAGGAGTGGATTAAGGCTTTGGGGTTTTAAAAATACAGTAATTGACTCTATTCCCTCTAAGAGAACTCTCTCTTCTTATCTAAGTTTCATTTATTTAACATATCAGTATATATGGGTATCTTACCCAAACTTTCATGACGAACGAATTCGTCAGCCCCGTATAGAAGTTTTGAGTTTTGAGTGTTGAGTTTTGAGTTGAAGGAAGAAAGACCTTTATAGAAGTTTTGAGTGTTGAGTTTAGAGTTGAAGAAAGAGAAGTTTGGACCTTAAACTTTTTATAACGTCTTCGCCCTTCAGCCTCTGGCTTTTGTCCATGCAGGGCTTGCTTCTACCTTCTGCCTTCTACCTGTTATTGCATTATGTACCAGACGAATTATCCCAATGGGTATTTTCACTGTAAACTTTAATGACGAAGAAAAATCGATCCTCCCGTGGATGAAAATGTAACATTTGTTTGAGAGGGGACTTGCCTCAACGAATAACAAAACCCGTTTTGGCCCCTACCCTTTCTCCCCAAGAGGGCTACGTCTGCCATTCTTTTGACTTTATTCATTAAGCTGTGTTTGAGAACCGTCGTAAGAGGTCAACTATTTCTCCGAGAAAGAACGTTGATATCACTGTGTAGGAAAAAATATTAGATGTCAGATATATGACAGACTAAATGATAGTACCAGAATAAGATCTACACCAATTGATAAAGGGAATCAAATAAAGGCAGAATTTCGGTCTTGTTTGTATGGAGCTGTTTATTGAGCAGGGTCAATTGAATCATATAGGCGGAACGAGTGTTCATATGTGCCCATATCTTAGGCTCTGATTCAGTAGCGTGGTTTGGGATGTTGGCCGAAACTGCCTCAAGTTAGGTGAGAAGTTGACTTCCCTTTCTGGGAAAGGATAAGTCTGCTCCCTTTCAATTTTGGGATCATAAAGTGGATACAGGGAAACGACGGCGATCTCCAGTGGGGGCGCCGTCGTGGCATGGCCCTGTGCGAACTCATAAATGCAATCATAGGAAACAGTTTTGGGCAATTGGGAGAATGAGCCCGATTTGTGTGAAGTGCTGCTCACAGGCTTTGGTTCCTCAGAAAACTCAAGGTGGTTTTGAGGAGAGGGTCTTTCTAAGAGAGGAGGGTTTCAGCAAGTAAGGCATCAATGGCTGTTCTTTTTGGGACAGCTATAAATTGAACATTTAGGAGGTTTCTTATGAGATTTGGGAATTTTTCAAAGGTGTTTTTGGTGTGTTTTGTTCTGATCTTGTCGAGCATGGGTTTAGCATTTGCGGAGGGGTTTGAGAGGTTTCACATGCCTGTGAGTAATCCAGTTTACAATGGGGACCCACGCAATGTGACAATGGTGCGACCGATCTATCTCTATCAGAGACTTCCCAACAAGATTGAGCCATCACCAGCAGTAAAGGCACTTTTAAAACAAAAGCTTGGGGTCGATAAGATTCCTTTAGATGGTCATGTTAATGGATTTGCTGTTCAATTTAGCTATGCTTTTAATGAGAGATTTTCTTTTGTCGCTGTCAAGGACGGTTATGCTGATATCAATGCTGACGGTGGCGTCCTGGACTGGGAAGATCACAGTGGCTGGTTAGACCTTGCAGCAGGATTTCAGTATTCCTTTTTGTACGATCCAGAAAATGATTTCATTGTCAGTGGTCGTCTAGTTGCTGAATTGCCAACAGGTTCTGATGATGTATTCCAGGGCAATGGGGATGGCAATATCGCTCCATCAGTCTTGTTTTTGAAAGGAATTGGAAACCTTCAAATTAACGGTGTGCTCGGTTTTGTTATTTCCATGGATAATGATGATGAAAATACACTGTTTTATGATTCTTGGCACATTAGCTACGCAGTGACCAACTGGTTTAGGCCCCTTGTTGAACTGAATCATTTTCACGTGTTGAGCGCAGGAGATAGAGATCTTAAAGATGCCTTGGGACAGAGCACTGTAGATGCACTTCCAGAACTTGATGGATCAACTATTGCATCAGCACTCCATGATACTTCAAACACTAATAAATGGGATGAGCTTGTGGCTGGCGCTACATCTTTTAATGGTTGTGATATCATTAATCTTGGTGGCACGGCCAATGATGAAAATCGCGACCTTGTTACCCTTGCGATTGGGGCCAGATTCAGAGTAACTGATTGGCTGGATTTTGGTGCCGTTTATGAATTTCCGCTTACAGATGAAGAAGAGAGCTTAATGGAAGACAGATTCCTCCTTGATGCAATGATTACCCTCCGGTTTTAAGTGTCAAATTTAAAGGAATTTTTAATTAACAATAGCCCCCGTCGAATAAAATGGGGGCTATTGTTAAATATTCCTAGGATCTTCTTAACGGCCAAAGAAAACAAGATAATTTCATTAAAACCCCCCCTTTCCCATCTTTAAAATGGTGTGTTACTATAAGATGCTGTTTTGGCATCCTAGAATTATTTTTTATCGGGCCTATTTTAGAATTCAACTTCTTGCTCAAAGTGCCTCGAGTGTTTACAGTAAATATTTGAATAATTTTTGTTGGGTAATGGAAGATGTTGAACTGTGCAATTCTTGGTTATGGAACAGTAGGAACTGGTGTATATAAGCTCTTAACAGATAAGGAAAAAGACATTTTTCAGAAGTCAGGTTCAAATATAAGGGTAAAATGGGTCTATGATAGGAGCTTTAGGCGTATAAAAGACTACCCTTTGCCTTCGGAGGTCTGTACTAAAGACCCCGATGTCATCTTTAATGATCCAGATGTCCATTGCGTAATAGAGTTGATTGGTGGAATAGAACCAGCCAGGACTTTCATCTTTAATGCCATCCGAAAAGGGAAACACGTGGTTACTGCTAATAAGGCAGTACTTTCAGCCTCTGGGCCTGAAATTTGGAAAGAAGCCGAGTCCAATGGAGTATTGTTAGGCTATGAGGCAAGTGTTGGCGGAGGCGTGCCCGTTATAAAAACAGTGAAGGAATCGCTTGTTGGAAACAGAATTTCTACGATTGTAGGGATAATGAACGGGACCGCAAACTACATCCTGTCTAGGATGACAAAAGAAAGAAAAGATTATCACGAAATTCTTAAAGATGCTCAGAGGCTTGGCTATGCTGAGGCAGACCCAACATTTGATGTTGAGGGCTATGATACTGCCCATAAGCTGGCAATTTTATCGATGTTGACCTTTGGGCAAAAGTTTACTCAAGACGATATTTATACTGAGGGAATAACTCGTATTGCCCCCTTAGATATAGATTTTGCTAAAGAATTGGGATATCGAGTTAAGTTACTTGCCATAGGAAGGCTTAACGATGATGGTGTAATGTTAAGGGTTCATCCAACTATGATTCCTGATACCCACCTCTTGGCCCAGGTGGATGGTGCCTTTAATGCATTTTATTTTGTTGGCGACGAAATAGGAAAGATGCTTCTCTACGGAATGGGGGCAGGACAGGGACCTACAGCAAGCGCAGTTGTTTCAGATTTAGTGGATATAGCGCGTTTAAAAGGACACTGCAGCATGAAACCCTTGCAGACCAAGGTGTTGTCCAAAGCATCTCTAAAAAAAGTCCCTGTGGCTTCCCTGAATTCTAGGTATTATTTTAGATTTTCGGCCGTAGATAGACCAGGAGTACTTGCCAAAATTAGCGGCATTTTAGGAGAGTATGGAATTAGTATACAATCTGTAGTGCAAAAGGGACGAAAGGAGAAAGGTGCTGTTCCTATAGTGATGTTAACTCATGAGGCATGTGAAGAAAACGTATGTCAGGCGTTGAAAAAGATAGATTCTCTAGATGTTACAATGGAAAAAACTGTACTCATTAGGATAGAGGACCTTTCTGCTCTTGAATAGATAGAGCGTAATTTACACAATTTTTTGAAAAAGGAGTGAAAAACGTGAGTGAGCAACAGCAACCGCCAGTTGAGCGTTACTGTATACTAATAGGGGACGGCATGGGAGATTTCCCAATGGAAGAGCTTGGGGGAAAAACTGCCCTTGAAGCTGCAAGGACCCCTGCTATGGACAGAATGAGCCGCCTTGGTGAAATTGGCACTGTCCAGACTATCCCAGAAGGTTTTTCTCCTGGAAGCGATGTAGCCAATATGAGCTTGCTTGGATATGATCCAAGGCAGTTCTATACGGGACGTGGTCCACTGGAGGCAGCAGCAATGGGGATTTCAATGAATCCCGAGGATGTTGCCTTTAGATGTAATTTGGTTACCCTTGGTTTTAAAGAAGGGCGCGTTTTTATGGTGGATTATAGCGCCGGACATATTTCAGATGAAGAGGCTCATCAGCTCATTGAAGATTTTGCACCGACCATTGCAGGCCGTTCTTTCCATTTGTATCCAGGGGTGAGTTACAGGAATCTTCTGATGTGGCATGGTGGTCCTGAAGGGCTTGCTACCGTCCCTCCCCACGACTTTACTGGAATGGATGTGACTGATGCCTGGCATGTCTATGAAGAAGAACCCCTACTCTATGAGATGCTTACCAAGGCGATTCAATTTTTTCACAAACACCCTGTTAACGAAAAGAGGCGTCAAGAGGGAAAACGTCCTGCAAATGCACTTTGGCCATGGGGCCAGGGTAGAAAGCCCCTAATGCCCAAAATTAGTGAACGTTTTGGCCTAAATGGCGCAGTTATTGCTGCTGTAGACCTGATTAGGGGACTGGGAGTATGGGCAGGATTGGATGTTCTAAAAGTTGAAGGGGCAACTGGTTACCTTGACACAGATTACGGTGCCAAGGCAAACGCCGCTATTGAGGCGCTTAAGGATAATCAACTTGTAGTGTTACATCTTGAGGCCCCAGATGAGGCCTCACATATGGGGAATGTTAAAGAAAAGATAAAGGCTATTGAAAGATTCGATAAAGAAATAGTGGCCGTTGTTTGGGACGCCTTAAAAGATATGGGGTGTACCTACAGATTAATGGTGGTAACAGACCACTTTACCCCAATTAGACTCAGGACCCATGGGCCATTTCCTGTGCCCTATTGCATTTACGACAGTACTGATATTCAGGATAATCCAAATGCTTCTTTTTCCGAAAAAGTAGCAGAAAATATTAAAGACGAGCCTCTTGAAGGCCACGAATTATTTGAGCGGTTTATAGGGATAGAGCCTGTTTATGTAGAACTTGATCCAAAGAAGAAATAAAGATGGTTCACACAAAATTGTATAGAGTCATATATGGAGATACTGATAAGGCAGGAGTTGTCTATTATGGTAATTACCTCCGTTTTTTTGAAATTGGAAGAACCGAATTCTTTAGAGATTTAGCAAACTTAAGTTATAAGGATCTAGAAGAAGAAGGAATAATGATGCCTGTTGTTGAGGCATATGTCAGGTATAAATCTCCTGCCTTTTATGACGATCTATTGAGTATTGAAACAGCGATTTCTGGTCTTGATGATTATAGCGTCACCTTCTTTTATCGCATTACTCGTCATGGAGAGGACAAGGTTATTGTTCAAGGAAGTACTAAACTCACTGTAGTAGATAAGGAGAAAGGAAGTATTAGAAAGATGCCTTCAAAACTTCTTAACCTCCTTGATCCACTTGTCATAAGACCAGAACCACAAAAAGCTAATTTAAATTAGGTCTACACTTATGGTATCCTTCATACCAGAGGATATCATACAAAGAATACAGGATCTTGCAGATATCCGTCAAATTGTCTCTGAATACGTCCCTTTAAAAAAACGTGGCAACAACTGGGTTGGACTATGCCCTTTTCACCATGATCGTGATCCTTCTTTCACTGTCAACGAAGACAAACAGATCTTTCATTGCTTTGGTTGCGGGGTCGGAGGCGGTGTCTTTAAGTTTTTGATGCTCATTGAGGGAATGAGTTTTGTAGACGCTGTTAAAGCCTTGGCAGATCGCTATGGAGTCACCATTCCAGAAAAGGCACCTTCAGCTGTTCATTCCGCTAGGAAGATAAAAAGGGAACTTCTTCTAGAGTGTATGAATAAGGCCATGGAATTTTTTCATCAAAATCTCGTGGGGTCTCGACTTGGAGTGGTGGCAAGAGAGTACCTAGAGGATAGAGGCATTAGTGATGCTACTATTAATCATTTTAAATTAGGTTGGGCACCGCATGGATGGGAAAATCTTGTAAAATTTTTAAAAAAAGCATCTTTAGATCTTGACGTAGCCAGAGAAGCTGGTCTTATAATAAGACGAGATGGTGGAGGTGGATACTATGACCGTTTTAGAGCCAGAGTAGTATTCCCAATTCATGATAGGCGCGGGCATATTGTTGCCTTTGGCGGACGAGTTATTGGAGATGGAGATCCCAAGTACATTAACTCTCCTGAAAGTCCCATTTACCAAAAAAAAGAGTGTTTATATGGGTATTTTCTAAATAAGTCCTATATACGAAAAGAAGGTGTTGGTATTGTAGTCGAAGGCTACATGGATCTTGTGGCATTGTTTGAACATGGGATCACAAATGTGGTAGCAACTCTTGGTACTGCTTTGACCGAGCAGCATGCAAGACTAATGAAGGGGCTTACAAAGGACTGGATACTAGTGTTTGATGCTGATGAAGCAGGCTTTAAAGCAGCGAGTAGGGCTCTTCCAATCCTTTATTCACTAGGATTAAGGCCAAAGGTGCTCAGTTTGCCAGAAGGACATGATCCTGATACCTTTATACGCTCTGAAGGCCGTGTGGCATGGAATAGGCTCCTTGACAGTGCTGATCAGGGGATAGATTTTGTGTTGAAAATGGCGTCAGAGACTTACGGAAGTGGTCCAGAAGCCAGGATGGAGGCTACTGAAGAGATTCTCAAAATGATAAATGGGATAGAGGATCCAGTAAGAAAGTCCCTCTTAATCAGTCATGCTAGCCAGAAGCTTGGCATAAAAGAATCCATCTTGATGGATCGTGTATTTTCCTCAAGAACGCCAACTACAAAAAAGAAAACACAGGTGAGAGATATAGGGACCCGTAGTTTAGAATCTGCTCCTGCTCAACTTGTTTCGTTTATCTTAAATAATCCCCATAGAATTGAAGAATTTCTCGACGTAGGGTTCGATTATTGGCTTGAGGACGGCACCTTAAGAGATCTTTGGTTGAGTATGGTGCATGCCCATGAAATTTATGGTGCACTGGAAATTGAACGATTTGTAGAATATATTTCCTCTTGTGAGGAGGTTCGCAAGTTGGCAAAAAAACTAATAGAGGCCTCGCCTCCCTTGGAAGATAGTGATGAAACAATTAGGCGGTTAAAAACTTATTGTCTATCAATGAAGAATCGCGAACTTAGAAGGCGGTTAATTGAACAACTCAGGGACGACGAGGCCAATGCAGAAATGATTTTAAGAAGGATCGAAGAATTACATTAAACCTAAATCCTGCACGGCAAAAGGAGGCAAAAATGATTTATTTACGATTTTATGGAAGGTTAGCTAACATTCGGCTATTCACTAAATTCACTTTTTGGGTGAATCAACATTTTGTGTTTTTTGCCCCCTTTTGCTGCCCTTCGGGATTGGCGATTTTGCCCAATCTACTTTGTCGCTCAGGGCTCGAAGTACCTAAGTACGTCTTCGCCCCTCGCTCCTTGTATCTTGGGCAAACTCGCCAATTGCAGGATTTAGGTTAAAGGATTTTCCCATGAGTGATTTTGAGAAAGGCTTAGGTGACAACCTTCATCCAGTCTTAGATGATGAGATTGAAGAAGAGGGATTGTCTAGTCTCGATTTTTCAAGTCCCTCCATTGATCCAGTTAAGGTCTACCTTAAAGAAATGGAGGCAAGTTCCCCTTTAACCAAGGAACAAGAGCAGGAAGTCTCTCAGAAGATGGAAGAGGGGGAATTAAAGATATTGCTTTCAGGGCTCAAGCTACCTGAGGTAATGCATGTTTTTATCAAGAATGCCATGTGCTTTTTAAAGATTGCAAAAGAATTAGACATCGAGCCGTGTAGTGCCCTTCCTATTGGAACTAAGGATGGGACACTATGTGAAAAGGTATTGTGGCATATAAACAATGTTTACCATGAAAATGTTGAGCTCTTAAAAGAACTTAGCTTTACTGATGATGACAAACAGAAGACAGAAATAATTGCTCAGATCAAAAGGAATCTTTCTACTCTTAGAGACCTATTTGACGGTATAAGGATGGAAAAAAGCCTCCTTGATACTGTTATAAGAATATTTAGAGAAGAAATTAAAAGACTCAAAAAGCTATCACAGCAAGAACTTCTATTGGAGACAGGCCTTTCAAAAGACGAGTTAGAGGAGACTGAAAAGGACTTTATTGATGGATTGTCCAATGCCACTTCAGCAAAAAGGCATCTAATACAATCGAATTTGAGATTGGTTGTTAGTATTGCAAAAAGATATGCTCACAGGGGACTTCATCTCTCTGACCTTATTCAAGAAGGTAATATAGGGCTCATGAAGGCCGTAGAAAAGTTTGAATATAGGCGCGGTTACAAGTTTAGTACCTATGCTACTTGGTGGATAAGACAGGCAATTACCAGGGCCATTGCTGATCAGTCTAGAATTATTAGGATACCAGTTCATATGATAGAGACTATGAACAAGGTATTGAGGACTATGAGGGAGATACATCATGAGACTGGACAGGAGCCAGATCTGGCTGAGGTCGCTGAGCTTGTGGGATTAACAAAGGAAAAGGTAGAGCAGATATTAAAAATTGCCAAGGATCCAGTAAGTCTTGAAACTCCTATTAATGATGAAGATGATTCATATCTAATAGATTTTATAGAGGATGAGGAGACTCCTACCCCAGATGAATGGGCAATTAGGATGAATCTTATGGAGCAAATGAGGATAGCACTGGCCACCTTGACTCCAAGAGAGGAAAAGGTCATTCGAATGCGCTTTGGAATAGGGGAAAAAGCCAATCATACCTTGGAGGAAGTGGGTAAGAACTTTTCTGTTACCCGAGAGCGCATTCGTCAAATAGAGGCAAAGGCCCTAAAGAAGCTCAGACATCCAATTCGTGGTAAGGACTTAAAAAACTTCATAGAAAAATGATGTATTTGCTCACAGGGCACCGCATCTACTGCGTTGTCGGGCATTCGACGTACAAGGAGTACTCCTTCATGCCCTTCGCCTTGTATCTGAGGCAATACTACATGACACCACATTTTGCTAATTTACCGTGAAAATACCCGTTGGGGTAATGCGCCTAATATAACAGGTAGAAGGCAGAAGGTAGAAGGAAGCCCTGCATGTAAAAAAGCCAGAGCCCCTACCTTCTACCTCTATTCAGCTTCTGCCTTCTACCTTCTACCTATTCTTATTTTCATCCACGAGGGTGACGAACCAGGTCGTCATGAAGGTTTGGGATGATTGTTTGGTCATGCATATAAATCTATTCTGGTCCCACTTTCGGTTTTTTCATCAGATGAAGTTTGCATTTTGTCTGGATTATTTAATTGATTCATCTCTTTCATAATTTTAACCATGGCTTCTATAGCTTTGGCGGCTGCTAGGACTGCAACGCGTCTGTCCTGGGCAGATGGATGGGCTGGAGCCAAAGCAGCATGCTGGACTGCGTACATCTTTTGGAGCGTTTTTCTTGGGTTGGCTTCTTCAGATACGTCAATAGAGACCTCTCCTGCAACTGCATATCTTTTCCCATCTGGTCCCATTTTATATTCAAACGTCGCTCCTCCTCTAACATAAATGCCACCTGCGGCAATGTGGGCCATTTCGTGTTGTTTGACTTCTCGATCTCTTTGCTTGAGCTTGAAGAGTTCTTGAATCTCTTGAGGAGATAGTTTTTCTCTTTGAAAAACTGAGGCTTTTTTTTGAGAGGCAGATTCTGTCTGAATTTTATTTTTTGATTCTACGTTTTTTAGGCCAACTTGTCCACTTTCTTTATTGGCAGCACTTAGGGAAGAGGGATCTGTCTTGTCTTTTTCCCTCATTATCTGTTGGGAAAAATAGAGATTTGGGAAAGAACTAGAATTTAATGCACCAATTTTCATTTGTATCTTCAAGAGAGACTTTAAATTTTCTAGTCCTTTTTTCGTCAATATTTTGTGTCAACTTTAAAAATGATGTTTAAATGTACATTCTTTCTGCCTTCTACCTGTTATATTAGGCGCATTACCCCAACGGGTATTTTCACGGTAAAAATAATGCTATTTTAAAAGGCTACTTAATTTGATACGATGAAGGCCTGGGGGAATCCTGACTTTTCAAGCTTATATTCAAGTCTCTTGGCCTGATTTAATGAAGTGCCTCCAAAAATTTGGACTCCATATAGAAGTCCATGATGAGACCATCGTTTTAAAATTATTACACGGGCGTATTGTCGAGACAGCCTTTTTTTCAGTCTTATTGCATTTTGTTTATTTTTAAAGGCACCGACTTGTATGTAAAAGTTTCCATGTTTTAAGTCAGGGATGTGTTTAAAATGAGGAGGCCTCCCTACCCTACTCTTAGTTCCTTCACCAAGTGCTGTCACTCTAACTTTTGCAACTCCAGGTCCGACCAAGCCGATAGCCTTTGCAGCAGTATAACTCAGGTCTATAATGCGATTTTTTACAAATGGTCCCCGGTCATTTATCCTTACAATAGTTTTCTTGCCATTTTCAAGGTTTTCCACAAGGCAGTACGTTCCTAGAGGAAGAGTCTTGTGGGCAGCAGTGTAGGCATACATATTGTACATTTCGCCACTTGATGTGGGCCTTCCGTGAAAATTTCTTCCATACCAGGATGCATAGCCAACCTTGCTATAGCCTACTGATGTTGGTAGCGGATAGTAAATGCGTCCTCCAACCACGTAGGGCTGTTGGGTTGGAGGGAGTCCTGGATACCTAGGGGGTTTGGGTCCAGCACAGGACCACAGAAGGTTTATGATGCTTACTATGCAAAAAAGCCTTAATATGGTAGAAGTCTTAGAAAAAATTTTCATGGTATGCCAGTGAGAAAAATATATTTAGACTATAATGCCACTACTCCAGTATCTAGTAAAGCCAAAGAGGCTGCTTTAATTGCAATGCAGGAGGCCTGGGCAAATCCGGGTTGTGGTCATGAGGCAGGTCAAAAGGCAAAAGAATTGGTTGAAGACGCCAGAGGCAAGCTTGCTTCTTTAATAGGGGCGAAATCTAAAGAGATTGTATTTTTAAGTGGAGGAACTGAGGCAAATAATACAGTAGTCCTTTCCATTTTTCCTAATCTGAGACAAACGAGAGGCCATTTTATAACGTCACAAATTGAACACCCATCAGTTCTAAATCCTGCTATTAGACTCCTTGAAATGGGATTTGACTGTACATTTTTGAGAGTGGATAAAAACGGTGTCGTTGATCCTGATGATGTAAAAAAGGCTATAAGGCCTGATACTTGTCTGATATCTATAATGCTTTCAAATAATGAGCTGGGAACAATTGAGCCTATAGAAGAGATTTCAAGAATTACTCGTGAAAGAGGGATACTTTTTCATACAGATGCATCCCAAGCTATTGGGAAAATACAAGTAGATGTCAATCACCTTGGCGTAGATTATCTTACTATTGCAGGTCACAAGTTTTATGCCCCAAAAGGGATTGGAGCGCTATATGTGAGGGATGGCGCCCCCTTCTTTTCGTTGTTTTACGGCGGCGGCCAGGAGGGTGGCAGGAGGCCAGGGACTGAGCCGGTACCACTCATTGCAGCGCTTGGAGAGGCGGCACATGAGGCAAGGGTGCTTCTTCCAGAAGAAATCCGAAGGATAAGGGCTCTTAGAGATACATTTTTTGATCTTCTAAAAGAGAAGGTCTCTACTGATTTGACCAATAACGTGGATCTCAATAGGTGCCTTCCGAATACTCTGAGTGTGAGATTTAAGGGGGTAAATGGAAAACATCTCCTAGCTGCTTCAAAATTGGTGTTAGCTACAACAGGAGCAGCATGTCATGCGCAAAATGATTCTATTTCTCATGTTTTGTCCTCTATAGGACTTGGAGTAGAGGAGGCAAAGGGCACTATTCGTTTCTCGCTAGGACGCTATACCACAAAAGAAGACGTGGAACTTGCAGCTATGGATATAGCCAGTGCAGTAGTTAAAGTTTTGAGTGTTGAGTTTTGAGTTAAAGGAAGAAAATCATTTAAATTTTTTTTGCGCCCCTTGCGCCGTGCATAATTTGGGATAATCCAAGGAAAGGAGTCTCAGTTAGTCACATGGAATTTATAGACTTAAAGAGGCAGTATGCTGCCTATAAAAACGAAATTAACGTTTCTATACAGGAAATACTTGATAAAAGCCGTTTTATCCTCGGAGAACCAGTAAGTGCACTTGAGGAAAAACTCTCTCGATATGTGGGACAAAAGGGTGCTGTAGGAGTAGCCTCAGGTACAGACGGGCTTCTCTTGAGCCTTATGGCACTTGATGTGAGGGCCGGAGATATAGTGATTACTACCCCTTTTACCTTCATTGCTACTGCTGAGGTCATAAGTTTTCTGGGGGCTAGACCTGTTTTTTCAGACATTGATCCTGAAACATTTAATCTTGATGTTGAAAAGTTGGTCCAGACAATAGAAGAGCTCAAAAGTAAAAATAAAAAGCCCAAGGGAATAATAGCGGTAAGTCTTTATGGACAGTGTCCAGATATGGATGAATTGGTGGGTCTTTCAGAAGAAAATGAACTCTTTTTAATAGAAGATGCATGTCAATCCTTTGGGGCTAAATACAAAGGACATCTGTCCTGTGGCCTTACCCCAATTTCAGTGACTTCATTTTTCCCTGCAAAACCACTGGGATGTTACGGCGATGGGGGAATGGTCTTTGCCAAAAATGACGCTATATTGGAGAGGATTGAGTCTCTGAGGAACCATGGGCAAAAAAAGAGGTATCTTCATGAAGAGATAGGCCTTAATTCCAGACTTGATGCCCTGCAGGCAGCGATTCTTCTGGTGAAGTTTAAGTACTTTGAGGAAGAAATAGAAAATAGAAATAAGGCAGCGTGCATATACAATGAGCTGATAAAAGGTACTGGCCTTCCTATTTCTGTACCAGTGGTAAGACCTGACAGGACCAGTGTTTTTGCCCAATACACCATCCGAATTCCAGGGGGGAAAAGAGATAGGGTAAGAGATGTATTGGCCCAAAAAGGCATTCCTACAGCTATCCATTATCCAATTCCTCTTCACCTTCAACCATGTTTTGCAGGACTTGGTTATAAGGAGGGGGCCTTCCCAGAGGCAGAAAGGGCTTCAAAAGAGGTGTTGAGTCTTCCCATGCATCCTTTTATTACAAAAGAGGAACAGGAACAGATAGTGGAAGCAATTAAAGAAGCTTTAACATGAGCGTAAAAAATAGATTGTTAAAAAATACAGTAAAATGGTAAAATTCACTTTTCACCTAAATCCTGCACGGTAAAAGGGGGCAAAAATGATTTTTAAACATTATATTAGCCAGTTGCTTGACAAAAGCCATAGATTTAACCTTCATTGTTTAGGTGAAAGCAGAACTCGTTTGTTTTTGCCCCCATTTGCCGCCCTTCGGGATTGGCGATTTTGCTCGGGTCTCTTTGTTGCTCCTGGCTCGAAGTACCTAAGTACGTCTTCGCCCCTCGCGCCTCGATATCAAAGGGCAAACTCGCCAATTGCAGGATTTAGGTTTCATATGAAACCGGTTTTTGCCGGTGTGCCTCAGATTGGCATACAGGATTTAGGTAACATGCCCTGTGGGGTGGACTAAATGAAAGGAGCATATAAGCAATGATAGAACGCTACTCACGGCCTGAAATGACAAGGATTTGGAGTCAGGAGAATAAATATAAGACCTGGCTCGAGGTAGAGTGTCTTGCAGCAGAGGCCTGGGCAGAGCTTGGGGTTATACCTAAAGAGGCGGCTAAGGCCATACGGGAAAAGGCATCTTTTGATCCCAAGCGTATTGAGGAAATAGAAGAGACCACCCGTCATGATGTAATTGCATTTTTGACTAATGTTGCAGAGTACGTTGGGAAGGATGCTCGCTATCTCCACTGGGGACTTACATCCTCTGATATGCTGGATACTGCCATGGCAGTAATCATGACTCAGGCAATGGATCTCATTTTGAAGGATGTAGATGAACTCCTAGAAGTTATAAAGAAGCGGGCTTTTGAACACAAGGACACAGTGATGATAGGTAGATCCCACGGCATTCATGCCGAACCTATCACATTTGGTCTGAAACTCGCTGTCTGGTATGATGAAATGCGCAGGAATAAGGAACGCCTCAAGAGTGCCAGAGAACGTATTGCATATGGCAAGATATCCGGGGCTGTTGGTACCTTTGCCAATGTGGATCCCAGGGTAGAGGCCTATGTATGTGAAAAACTCGGGCTTAAGCCAGCTCCTGCCAGTACCCAGGTAATTCAAAGAGACAGGTATGCAGAGGTTTTTTGCGCCCTTGCCATTCTAGCAAGTTCAGTTGAGAAGATTGCTGTAGAGATAAGACATTTACAAAGGACTGAAGTACTTGAGGCAGAGGAATATTTTAGACCTGGCCAGAAGGGTTCTTCTGCAATGCCCCACAAGAGAAATCCGATACTTACAGAGAACCTGACAGGGCTTGCCCGTCTAGTGCGCTCATACAGTCTGCCAGCCCTTGAAAATGTGGCTTTATGGCATGAGAGAGATATAAGTCATTCTTCAGTGGAGCGTGTAATAGGCCCAGATGCATTCATAGCTGCAGACTTTATGCTTGCTAGGTTAAAAGGCGTTTTGGAAAAACTAGTGGTATATCCTGAACGCATGAAAAAGAACCTAGAGCTCTTAAAGGGACTTATTTTCTCCCAACAGGTACTTCTTGTACTTACACAAAAGGGGATTTCTAGGGAAGAGGCATATCACCTGGTGCAGAGAAATGCCATGAAGGTATGGGAAGGTGATGGAGATTTTAAGTCAAAGCTCCTCGAAGACCAAGAACTTATGAATCATCTTTCAAAAGAGGAGATTGAGGAGATCTTTGATCTACGCTATCATCTTAAACATGTAGACACTATCTTTAGCCGAGTTTTTGGATAGTAAGTACTGGTGGGGGGATTTTATTTAATCCCCCCTTTTTCATCATTGCAATCTAGTCTTTGTCCATTGTCAGTTGCCCAGTGCCATTAAGGTCCAGGAGTTCCCAATGTACCTTAAGCCCGGTTTCAGGGTGCACGTAGGTGCCTCCGCTTGGAGGAACAGAAAAGGTTATTGGCAGTGGCCAGTCAACAGCGTTGTTGTCTATTATGATACCAAAAACACCACCAAATGATGCATCAGCACTGCCCATGGCTCGTATGTTAGGCTCAAGCCAACTGCCGTCAAAAGAGATCGTCTGTCCAGAAATACCTAGAGTCCCCTGCCAGGTACCGCTATAAGGAATGTTGATTGGGTAGGGACCAATAGGCGTTGACACGGAAGTTTTTATTGAGCCAGAAAATTGTCCTGATGCCGTTCCGGTAATGGTTCCACTAGAGGAAGATGCCCTCCAACTCCCGGATACACTGCCTGTGGTAGGTATTGTATCAGAAAGACTTATTGGGACCTTTATTTCTTGACCCAAGATGGAAGTGGTTACTGTACCACTTACAGAATATTTTATTTGGGCAGTAAATGTCCCGCTTACAGAACCGCTTACTTCAACATCTGGTGCTCCCAATAGCTCTAGTTTGATCACCCCATCAAATGGGAGACCACCATCTGAGGTTGGGATTCGACCATGGACTGGTGCACTGAATCGAATTCCATCTCCTTGTTCCATTGCAAATACTATTGGCTGGGATAGTATTTCACCTTCCATATCTCCCCAACTACCAGTAAGTTGCCCGCTAGATGGATCATAGGCCACTTTGAAAACCCCACTTATTCCTTCTGCTCCAAAGGTGCCTTTTGCTGAGGCTACTAAATTGCCATTTTTGTCAATATTAGCATTCCAGGAGCCGTTGACGTTTCCGTTTACTGATCTACTAGTTCCGTCTGGCATCTTAACTGTGCCAATGAAAACGCCCCCTATTGTACCTTGTAGACTGGATGCATCTGGTGCAAGCACAACAATTTCCAGTGTCTCCTGACTCTGTTGTCCAGACGAATCGGTTACTGTGACTGTGACATGATAGGTGCCCGGTTTATCAAAAATGTGGGTCGAATGATTGACATCAGTAGTATTGTCTACTTGTCCATTTCCATCCCAGTCCCAGTTCCATGTAAGTTTGTCAGTGCCGCTGGCACGACAGGTCACAGTTACCTCAAGAGGAGCATGTCCGGAATATGTATCTGCGCTACACGGTTCAATGGCTGGGGCATTAGCGCTAGTTGACGCCATAATGGATAAAATGCTAGCCGGTTTCTCAAAAGTTCTAACGAAGAATACTAGAGGACCATGGAGAACCTTGGCATTTTGTGAGATTTTTCGGTCGTTAAGATAGAATGATATGTTTCCCTCTTCATCCCATTCTATCTTATAATTTGCACAGAATAGGTCCTCATGCGGAGACTCTCCTTCTATGTATGAGCATGAATCTCCCACACAGGTCTGGATGGCATTTTGATTTTCCCATCTTGTCTGAAATACAGCCTCTCTAAAAATGCCTCCATTGTAGGGCTTGCCTAAGCCAAACATGTTGTAACCATAACGTGTTACAGGTAGGCAACCATTCCATTCAATGGAAGCAGGTGGTGAAAATAGCCTTTTACTAATTAAAAAATCATAGTCTATTTTTGACCCACCTTGCCCGTTGTTGTTATAGTTACCGTCGTTATCTGTGTCACTTTGGTCGTAACCTTTATAATCTCCTATTTTTATTCCTTTGACTGTAAATTCGGCGCTACCCCTTACCTCCCAATCAGACTCGGACTGTACGTCTAAAAGAAGCTTTGCCTCTACAGTTGAAAAAAACAATAGGCTTACTGATAGTAGCAAAAGAATGGTATATTTTTTCTGTGAGACCATTGTCCATTTTTTAGTTTTTTTCATTTTTTCTGTCTCCTCCTTTAAACCATAAATTCATTTAGACAAGATGCCTTCTAAGCTTAAGGCGGCATATAGAAACGAATTTTCAGCAATTGAGTTGAATGGAGAAAAGATCAACATAGCTTTATTTTTAGTATGCTCTAATGAATGATAATGTCAAAAATATTTTCCTTGGTTTAAAAAAATATATCGACAACAATTGACAAAAAAATTAAAAAAAATATTCAGATTATGATGATCTCGATAGTCGATACAATATTTCGATGAATAGGAATGGTAAGTATATGGTGATATTATTTAAAGTCTAATCTAAAAAAATTTTAATTAACGACTCAAAAAAAAGAGAAGCAGTGATAGCGGGCTATTCACGCTCTCAAATGAAAAGCTCTTGGGTTCAGATGCCCAAATACTAGGACTAGCCTTAGGTGGAATGTCTTGAGGCAGAGGCCTGGGCAGAGCTTGGGGTTATGCCTAAAGAGGTGGCTAAGGCCATACGTTTTTAGTCATATCTTAACAGAAGAGATTGAGGAGATCTTTGATCTAGGCTATCATCTTGAACATATAGACACTATCTTTTAGCAAATTTTTTGCTAAAAATATTGAGACCTGAATCCTAAATGTCATAGATATGTCAAAAATGGTAGGATTTAGGAGATATAATTTGTTATGAAATGTTGGTGTGGAGTTTATTATGATAAAAGAGGATTTGTCTTTTGACGAAAAACGAAAAAGGTTGATGGAGATATTAAAGGAGCGTTCTTATAGAGAGGGTGATTTTACTCTGACTTCTGGTAAGAAGAGTCCCTACTATATTGATTGCAAAACCACTACCCTTTTGCCTGAAGGGGCGTATCTTACTGGAATGCTTTTTTTAGAAATGCTTATGAACAAGGGACAAAAGGTGGAAGCAGTTGGGGGAATGACCCTCGGTGCTGATCCCTTGGTGACTTCAGTTTCCGTCCTTAGTTTTTTAAAAGGTTTTCCCTTGCCTGCCCTTATAATTAGGAAAAAGCCCAAGGGACATGGCACTAGTGCCTGGATCGAGGGGACAGACAATGTGCCTCCAGGTTCCAAAGTAGCGCTCCTAGAGGATGTGGTTACAACAGGTGGGACTCTACTGACTTCTGCAAAAAGGCTCCAGGATGCTGGCTACCTTGTAACTAGAGTGCTTTGTTTGGTCGATAGAGAAGAAGGTGGAAAAGAGGCATTGGAGGCCTCAGGTTTCCATCTTGAATCTATCATTACGAGAAAGGAGTTGAGTGAACTATGAGAGAAAAGGTTCAAGAAGCACTGGATAAAGTGAGACCCATGCTTCAAAGAGATGGTGGAGACGTGGAACTTGTAGATGTGGATGAAGAGATGGGAATTGTGCAGGTGAGACTTACTGGTGCGTGTAAAGGATGCGCCATGAGCCAGATGACTCTTAGGATGGGTATTGAAAGGTTTTTAGTCCAAGAGGTCCCAGGAGTCCGTGGGGTAGAGGCCGTTCCTTAAGGCTCAGTGGTGATACGGAAGGCCCTTTTCAATGGTTAATGCCCTGTAGACCTGCTCTAATAGAATTACCCTTGCCATTTCATGGGTAAAGGTCATTGGAGACAGGGATAGTATAAAATCGCCCTTGTCCTTGGTAGCAGGGCTTAATCCGTATGGGCCTCCCAGCAAAAAGACGATGTGATTTGGAGGTTGAGTGAGCCTTTGGGAAATGAATTTAGAAAAGGCCTCGCTATTGAAACTACGTCCTCTTTCGTCGAGTATTACACAAAAAGAGTCCCTGGGGATTGCATCTACTATAGAGGCCTCCCTAGACCTTCCATCTCTTTTAGTGTCTTTAAGAGTATGGACGTCTATTTTTACAAAGTGTTTTATTTTTTTGAGGTAAATCTCAATTCCATTTTTAATCCATGGTTCTTTAGTCTTTCCTACCCAGAGAAAGGAAATTTTTGCCATGACTTACTCCAAGATTCAAAGTGAGTTGTTTAGAAGCCTACCAAAGATCGATGAACTTTCAAAGAATGCTCCACCTTCCTGCCCTCATCAGGTGGCTGTGCGTGCTGCTAGACTAGTTGTTGAAGAATTGAGAGAGCTAATAAAAACTGCCCCGCAAGAGGCGAAGAAGAAATTAGAGAGGGCAAATGTTGAGGATCTTTATCTCTCTCGAGTGAGGCAGTTACTCACGCCTTCACTCAGACCAGTGATAAACGCCACAGGAGTTGTGATACACACGAATCTTGGACGATCTCTTATTCCAAAGGAGATCCTGGAGGAGATGGCCGAGATAGGCTCCCGGTATTCAAACCTAGAGTTTGATCTTGAGAAGGGTGTTAGGGGCTCGCGATATGTTCATGTAGAAGATATCTTATGTGAAATTACCGGAGCTCCTGCTGCTCTTGTAGTTAACAATAATGCCGCAGCGGTTCTTCTGGTGCTTTCTACCTTTGCCAAAGGTAAGGAAGTAGTGGTCTCGAGGAGCGAATTAGTTGAAATCGGAGGCTCTTTCAGGATACCAGACGTAATGAAGCAAAGTGGTGCCATACTTAGAGAAGTCGGTGCCACAAATAGGACTCATCTTAGGGATTTTGAAGACAATATTTGTGAAGACACAGCCTTACTTTTGAAAGTACACCAATCAAATTTTAAAATATTAGGATTTACAAAGTCTGTTAGCGTTAAAGAACTCAGACTACTAGCTGACAAATACGGATTATTGGTGTTTGAAGACCTTGGAAGTGGTTCTTTTGTCGATTTTTCAAAATATGGAATGGAATACGAACCTACAGTTCAAGAGGCATTGAGGGCAGGCGCTGACATTGTAAGTTTTAGTGGCGATAAGCTACTTGGAGGCCCTCAAGCAGGGATCATTCTGGGTTCTGAAGAAGTTATAGCACAGATTAGGAAAAATCCATTGAATCGTGCCTTAAGAATTGACAAATTTACGCTTGCCGCCCTAGAAGGGATTTTAAGACTATATAGGGATGAGGAAAAAGCACGGGCTATTATCCCCACCCTTCGTATGTTGACAGAGGCGCCAGACATTACAAAAAAGAGGGCCACAAGGCTTTTAAGGAGGCTAAGGAGGACTAAAAACAAAGGACTTCGTTTTACTCTTATTCCTTCCATTGGCAGGGTTGGGGGAGGCGCATTGCCTCTTCAAGAACTTCCCTCATACGGGGTGAGAGTGGAAACCGTAGAAGATCAGGGATTGAGCCCACACGAGCTAGAAGAATCTTTACGCTATTTGGACCCTCCAATTATTGCCAGGATAGATGAAAACGGACTCATCCTCGATGCCAAGACTCTCCTTGATGGAGATATTCCTATTATTGAAAAGGTCTTTAGAAGACTATGATGCTCCAACAATCTGATTTATGGCGGCTTGGCCCTGAAATTTTAAAAGAGCTTTGGCAGTCCTTTTCCTTTAAAGAAGGGGCCTGGTATCAGTTTGAAGATCTCGAGGTAGTAGTCCAGGAATCCTTCCCACGGACGAGTTACAAAAGGGCATATGAGAATCTTTTGGAGGGGCGTCCTGTATGGGACAGAGTAAATAATACTGTATGGGTACCCGTAGGCCAGTTCAATGGCAGCAATCTTGTGGGGGTTTTGACTCTAAAAGGAGTAGAACGGACCGTATCTCCAGAAGAAGACTCTAGGTGGCTACCTGTCTTGAGTCAGCTGGTAGATAATCTTTACATGAACAAAAAACAAAAGAGTATTCAGACAAACCATGGGGAGGTTCCACTCTATCTGAAGCTCTGGCTTTGGGCACTGAGGAGGGGGGAACACGAGAAGATCTTTCCTTTTATTCTTTATGTATCAGGAACAGATGTTCGAAGTATAAAACTTTCTAAAATTTTTAAAGAAATTAACTACTTGGGTGGAAATGATCATGAGGCATGGTGGGCAGTATCTGGCTCTCAAGACAAAGGAGCTCTTTATTTTGAGAAGCTTTCAAAGGCAGGAGCAAAGAGGGCCTTTTTATTCGAGATTGAAGTCTTCTTAAGTGAAGAAAGATCAATAGATGAGGAGTTTTCAAGGCTTAATAAGATATCAAAGCGCTTAGCTTTGAGGATGCTTAGCACATTTGGCATAGATGATCTTCTAAAACGGTCTGGCATAGGAGATGACGTAGAGTTCCTAAATGCTTTGGAAAAATTGTCACGCCTTCGAGGCTATTCTAGGATATATGGGGTCTATGGACCAGGATTTAGAGATGAAGACAAAGATGGTCTGAGGTCGATCTTTAGAGGCGAGTCAGTCTTTTTCTTTCTTAAAGAAGATGGGCCTTCTAGGAACTCATTAAATGATGTTGATGAAGCAAACGTCTTTTTTGAAACATCAAAAGAGACCCTCTTCAAGATCAAAGTAAATATTTTTCAGGCCCTATTTTGGACTGCATTGCATGGAAGTCTATTAAAAGAAGGTTCTTTTTTCCAAACAGATTCTGTGACCTTTCAGCTTGCAGGAGATGAATGTTTTGCTCTGGGAGATTTAAAAGCAGCCCAATATTACTATAAAAAGACTGTGAGACTTAATGAACAAAATGTAGAGGCATGGAACAGCCTTGGGGTGTGTTATGCCCGTTTAGGAAGGAAGAAGATGGCTGAGAGGGCCTTTGAAGAGGCCATAAAGCGTGCTCCTTCCGATTGCATGGGCTACTATAATCTTGGGGAGATCTTTTTGACTCGAGGGGAAATTGAAAAGGCTATTGAGGTGTTGGCAAGAGCCCATGAACTCTGTAGAGATGAAGAGGCAATCTCCACCAGATATCTTGAGGCCTTGATTGAAAATTATGATGATAGCGAGGCATCGAGGTTACTGAGTGAAATTAAAGCTAATTTAAACAATACAAAGATACCTTTTAGAATAGAGAGGGCCCTTGCCCGGGCAGAATTTCTTTTAGGGGACTTAAAGGCCGCATCAGTTAGGGCGAGAAGGGTTCTGTCTTCAAGATCAACAGATCCCGAGGCATTATTTATTGTGGCGTTTGCCCTTTTCGCCCTTGAGGGCGAAAAAGATGCAGCTTATAAGTTGTTACGTCCTATTAAATTGTCAAATTTTTCCTCGAATAGAATGCGAAGTAAGTACATTGATTTTTTACGAATAGACGTCCTACCCTCCCAGAAGGGAGGGGATTTAAAGTAGCTATGCCGTTAGCTGATGCGGCATTACCTCAAGACATCTTGCTGGTTCCTGTTTTCGTGAAAATACCCCTCTCATTCTGTACAGGGCCGATAAAAATTTACCTTGAAAATACCCGTTGGGATAATTCGTCTAATATAACAGGTAGAAGGCAGAAGGTAGAAGGAAGAAGTAATCCCTGCCTGTACAAAAGCCAGAGGCTAAAGGGCGAAGACGCTATAAAAAGTTCAAGGTCCAAACTTCTCTTCCTTCAACTCAAAACTCAACACTTTTATACGGGGGTGACGAATTCGTTCGTCATGAAAGTTTGGGATGTAAAAGACAGAATAGGTATATTTTTAAATTAGGATGGGGGCTTAGTTGTGAATTCATTCAGCAAAATAGGAGCGCCTGTAATGAATCCCTGTATATAGTCAACGCCAGTTTCTTCTAATAACCTTAGACAGAGTTCGTCTTCTACAAATTTAGCAACGGTCTTTTTTCCAAGGACATGGGCGACGTCGTTGATGGCCTTTACGACTGCGCGGTCAAGGCTATCAAAGCCTATATCTCTTACAATAGGTCCGTCTATCTTTACCAGGTCTATGGGTAATTCCTTTAAGTATGAAAAGGATGAAAATCTTGCACCAAAATCGTCTAGTGCTGTCAGGCATCCGAGTTTTTTAAGACCATGAAGAAAACGTTTTATGGCCGCCAAATCGGAAAATACCGTTGTCTCTGTGATTTCAAAAACAAGTGTCTCTGGACTAATTAAAAAACCTTGGATTGTTTCTTCGATAACCTTTAGTAGGCCTTCATCATTAATAGCCTGTGCAGACAGATTGATTGAAAGGCGATTTATCTTTTTTTTCGCCTCAGAGTCCACTAGTAGTTTTATAGCATTTTTTATGACCCAGATGTCTATGTCTTTCATGAGTCCAAAACGTTCTGCTGCCGGAATAAAACCACCTGGCATAATGATATGCCCTCGTTCGTCTTTCATACGCAAAAGAACTTCATGGGCATAGATCTCTTTAGACTTTACGTGGACTATTGGTTGAATGGCCAAGAGAAAGGCCTCTTTTTTGAGGGCAGTTTTAATCCTGTTGGACCAATTTATGTCAATTTTGACATGGTCCATTTGATCTTTACTTTCGAGATTAAAGATTTTGACTGTATTTCTGCCTGCCTGCTTAGCTAGGTGACATGCAAAATCTGCTCTACTGAGAACATCTTCAGAATTTTTGCAGTCAGGAGTAATCAATGCGATCCCGATGGAACAACCGATATTTATTTGTTTTCCATTGTATGAGAATACGTAGTCCATGATCCTTTGATGAAAGGACCTTGCAGCAGACTTGGCTCCCTCTTCATCACAATCATATAGTAGTATGGTAAATTCATCCCCTCCAAACCTTGAAGCCAAGCCACTGGAAAAACGGGCAAGCATATCTCCTTTTCTGGTTCTTTCCCTTAAAAGGTCTGCCACCTCTTTTAAGAGCTTGTCTCCAGCGCTGTGGCCAAAGGTATCATTCACAAATTTGAATCTATCTAGATCGATGTACAGTACTGCACCAGAGGGCCTCTGAGACCTTTTAGTCCGTTCGACCAATCTCTCGAGTTCATCGATGAAGTGTTTTCTATTGTAAAGTCCTGTCAGTGGATCCCTTTGAGCCATATAGGTGAGCTTTTCAATAAAGGCCTTTTTCTCTGTAATGTCACTGACGAGAGCAGTCAGACAAGGAACACCATCGAGATTGGTCAGACGTATTTTTGCCTCTATAGGGAATTCGCGTCCTTGGCTGTCTATGCCAATTGCTTCCTTTTCTCTATCATGATGATTCTTGAGAAAATCAAAATAGTCGATGGAATTGGTTTTTTCTAACTGATATTCTACTTCAGGAAAGCGAATATATTTAGTTAGTTGAGTGCCTAACATGTCCTTTTCTTTGCACTTAAACAGTTCTTCTGCCGCTCTGTTGACACTCAAAATTTCTCCATTGCTACCAAAGGTAACAATGCCTTCGGCAACAGAGTTTAGTATGGTTTCAAGCCTCTCTTTTATGGATTTTATCTCTAGATTGTCCGCCTCAAGTATCGCTACCTTTTTAACCTGTTTGATTGTGCTGAGGCTCAAATTGGTTATGAGAAACACGAAAATGCCACCACATCCGAATACCGTGGCAACTAGGAGATGGGTTGCAGTAGCCGTGGCGTCTAAAAAGGAGATTATGAAGGCAAAATAGCCTGAAATAAAAAACAAAATTAGGCAAAAAAGGATTGTCCATCTGTTTTTTCCAGTTTGGATTTCTTTACATATTTTTTTTGTGTTGATTGCTCCCAGGACGAGGAAGATGAGTCCAAGGAGGGTCGATATAAAAATGAGTAGAGTCAGAATAAAATTCTCCTATTTTTTTCTACTTTTCTCTTTGTAAAAAAGATATCGGAAATTTTCTTAAAACACTTTAATCTCCTAATTCCATGTTACAGTCACTTGACAACTTAAATTTTGGCTATTAGATGAATACGAAATTCAGTATTTGGGGGAGCATAAATGAAAGAGGTAAGACTACATGGAAGAGGAGGTCAGGGCGGAGTGACCTCTGCAGAGCTTGTAGCCATTGCTGCCATTGAAGAGGGAAAGTACGCACAGGCCTTCCCCAGTTTCGGGCCAGAAAGAAGGGGGGCTCCTGTAGCTGCCTTCATCAGGGTAAGCGATGAGCCTATTAGAACAAGGGAAAAGGTTTATCATCCAGATATCGTCCTTGTTCTAGATGCCGCTCTTCCCTCAATAGTAAATGTCCAAGCAGGGATGAAGGAAGACGGTATTACGATCTTGAATTCTCATATGAGTGAAAAGGAAATTCGCGAGAAATTTGGCCTTAAGGGAAGGCTTGCTGTTGTAGATGCAAACAAGATTGCAATGGAAGTATTGGGGCTTCCGATTACCAACACTACTATGCTTGGGGCACTTTTAAAGGCTACAGGTATAGTTAGTGTTGAGCCTCTTGAGGCAGCTTTAGAGAAGCGTTTTGGTAGGCTCGCAGAAAAAAATAAGGTTGCCATGAAAAGGGCAATAGAAGAAACAGTTGTAATAGATTAACCGGATTTGAGAAGGAGAAGAATCATGGCTGTGCAAGACGCCATAATAGGCTGGAAGACTATAACACACGGGTGCCATGTGTTAGAGCCTGGCAGCACCAAGAATTTTCGTACTGGGGACTGGAGGTCCATGCGGCCAGTCACGGACAAGGAGAAGTGTATCAAGTGTGGATTGTGCTATATATTCTGTCCGGACATGTGTTACTGCCAGACAGAGGAGGGGTACTTTGAGGCTGACATGGATTACTGCAAGGGATGTGGCATCTGCGCCAATGAGTGCCCTAAAGATGCCATAACCATGGTCCCTGAAGAGGAGGAATAAGATGGCTAAACGTGTTGGTGTAGAAGTATCCATTGCAGTGGCAGAGGCGGTCAAGCTCGCCCAGGCAGAGGTGATAGCTGCATATCCAATTACTCCTCAGACTCACATTGTGGAGCATCTTTCAGAGTTGGTTGCAGATGGAGAACTAGACGCAGAATTCATACCAGTGGAGTCTGAGCATGCTGCACTCAGTACATGCTGTGGTTCAGTAGCAGCAGGGGCGAGGACCTACACTGCCACAAGTTCACAGGGACTCATGCTAATGAGTGAGGTGCTCTATGTGGCATCAGGCATGAGGCTTCCTATAGTTATGACAGTTGCTAACAGGGCACTTTCTGCTCCTATTAGTATTTGGAATGACCATCAAGATATTATGATCCAAAGGGATAGCGGTTGGATCCAGACCTTTGCTGAAAATGGCCAGGAAGCCGTGGATCTTACTATTCACGCATTCAGGGTGGCAGAAGATCGAAAGGTCTCTCTCCCTATAATCGTAAATATTGACGGGTTTACTTTGAGTCACGTGATTGAGCCTATTGAGATCCCAGATCAGGAAGATGTGGATAGATATTTACCACCATTTAAACCTAAATATAAGCTCGATCCTAGAAAACCAATTTCTATGGGCCCTGTAGGAATACCAGAAGTCTATACAGAGGCTAGAATGGCCCATGACCAGGCAATTAGAAATGCAAAGAGATGGATTGTAAAGGCCTGGGATGAGTTTGAGGAAGTATTTGGCAGACGTTATAACCCCGTTGAAGAATACAGGACCGAAGACGCTGAAATCCTTCTTGTTACCATGGGAAGTATTTCTGAAACTGCTATGACGGCAGTGGATAAGATGCGTGAAGAGGGTAAGAAGGTTGGTCTCTTGAGGATCAGATTGTGGAGACCATTCCCAGGGCCTGAATTCAGGAAGGCGGCCAAGGGTGCCAAGGTCCTGGCTGTTATTGATAGGACACTTGCCCCAGGGGCAGCCAGTGGGCCTGTCTGTGAGGAATTGAAGGCGGTGTTCTATAAAGTCCCAGGAGCCCCCAAGATCTTTAACTTCATAGCTGGTCTTGGTGGCAGGGATGTAACGGTTGAACGTTTTGAAGAGATAGTGGATAAGGCTGCTTTCTATGCAAAGAAGCGGCCCAAAGAACTCTATGAAGTGATTGGAGTGCGTGAAAAATGATACCTGAATTCGAAAAATTCAAAGGTTTTTCAGCAAAGAGATTGCCTAAAGAAGAAGGAATTGCCCCAGGGCACAGAGGGTGTCAGGGGTGTGGAGAGGTTCTGGCCTTAAGGATGGTCATGAAGGCCCTTGGAAAAGACATCATTGTATGCAGTGCCACAGGTTGTATGGAGATTATCACCTCTCCTTATCCTCAGAGCGCATGGAATGTACCATGGATCCACATTGCATTTGAAAATGCTGCCGCAGTTGCCTCTGGTGTGGAATCAGCCCTTAAGGTTTTGAAGCGCAAAGGTAAACTCTCAAAGAAACATATAGATGTAGTTGCAATTGGTGGTGACGGGGCTACAGGTGATATCGGACTTCAGTGGATTTCCGGTGCCTTTGAAAGGGGGCACGATATGGTCTATGTATGCCTTGACAATGAGGCCTACATGAACACTGGAGTGCAGCGCTCTGGGTGTACACCCTATGGTGCAATGACCACTACAAGCCCTCCAGGCAAACAGAGTATTGGGCAGGTCACCTGGAAGAAGAATATACCGCAAATCATGGTAGCCCATAATATACCCTATGTGGCCACAGCAAGCCCGGCTTACTATCTTGATCTAATGAACAAGATCAAGAAGGCAGCAATGGTAAAAGGTCCTGCATATGTGCATATTTACGCCCCATGTCCAACTGGTTGGGGTTCTAAAGGAGAGAAATCTGTTGAATATGCACGTCTTGCTGTAGAGACCAAGGTATTTCCACTTTACGAGGTGATCGAAGGAAAATATATTGTGAGCAGAAAGATCACCAAGCCAAAGCCAGTCTCTGAATACTTGAAGGGACAAAGGCGTTTTCGCCACTTGACAGAAGAGAATATTGAATATATTCAAAAGAGGGTGGATGAGGAATACGAGAAGATCCTTAGACTTGCAGAACTGCCATAAATAAGAATATGAAATTTTCATCCACATAATGGATGCATTACTTTCAAGGCCTCCCCAAAAGGGAGGCTTTTTTTTGGTAAGAAGTAGGTAGAGTACAGAAAAACGGGTGCTCTGTAACCGTTTAGTAATGATTTTTTTTTAGGGTGTATTTTAGCGGGGTGCAAACATGAAGCATCTTCTTGGAATAAGGCAGCTTGAAAGAGAAGAAATAGAGGCAATTCTCAGGCAGGCAGAGGCCTTTAAAGAGGTACTCGAACGGCCAATAAAAAAGGTGCCAACCCTCAGAGGAAAGACAGTAGTTAACCTATTTTTTGAACCAAGCACCAGGACGAAACTATCCTTTGAAATGGCTGCAAAGAGGTTGAGTGCAGATACTGTATCTATTTCTAAGTCCATGAGCAGTATTGAAAAAGGGGAAGATCTAATAGATACAGTAAAAAATATCAAGGCAATGAAGACCGATTGTTTTGTGATAAGGCATCCTGCTACTGGTGCAGCACATATGATAGCTCGGTATACAGGTTGCCCGGTAATCAACGCAGGTGATGGCATCAATGAACATCCTACTCAGGCCCTTCTCGACTGTTTTACCATAAAAGAACACTTTGGAGGCTTTAAAGGGCTAAGGATTGCCATTCTTGGGGATATTTTTCACAGCAGGGTTGCCCATTCAGACATCATGGCCCTCAAAAAACTTGGAGCTGAATGTGTTGTTGCAGGACCTGGCACCATGTTGCCCCCGCATATTGAGGTACTGGGAGCAAAAGTTGAATATAGTGTAAAAAAGGCTGTTAAAGGTGCTGATTGCATAATCTGCCTCAGGATTCAGAGGGAGCGCCAGGGGGGAATTCCACTTTTTCCATCTGTCCGAGAATACGCCAACTTCTTTGGCCTTTATCCAGAAGTCCTAGAATTTGCAAAAGAGCAAGCTGTGATCATGCATCCAGGACCAATCAATAGAGGAGTTGAACTTGATCCTCAGCTCGCTGATAGTTCGAGATCTCTCATATTAGACCAGGTGACAGCAGGGGTAGCAGTTAGAATGGCAGTACTTATGATGCTACTGTCGGCAAGAGAAACACTATAGAAGTTTTGAGTGTTGAGTTTTGAATTGAGGGAATAAAAGCAATTTTATAAGTTTTGAGTTTTGACTACGCAATGGAGAACCAAGAAAGATGCTTACAGTCTTTTTGACCAATTGTAGGATAATTGATCCGTATAACCATAAAGATGAAATTGGTTCGATATACATCAAGGATGGAAAGATTGAGGGCGTTGGTCCTGATGTGCCTGAGCCTGAACAATGTCCCAAGCTCGATCTAAAGGGCAAATGGGTTTCCCCAGGACTTATTGATATCCATTGCCATCTTAGAGAGCCTGGAGAGGAATACAAGGAGACCATTGATACAGGCACAATGAGTGCAGTGGCAGGTGGATTTACCACTATATGCCCTATGCCCAATACAAAGCCTCCAAATGATTGCGCAGCTATAACGCGTTTTATTTTGGATAGGGCAAGAGCAGTTGACAGGGCCAGAGTTCTTCCCATAGCAGCCATAACAAAGGGACAGAAAGGAGAGGAAATCACAGAGTTCGGAGACCTTATTTCCAATGGAGCAGTGGCTTTTTCAGATGATGGTGTCCCAGTTAAGAGGGCCAACGTAATGCGCCTAGCCCTTGAGTATTCTCTCAACTTCGATTGTGTCATCATATCGCATTCAGAGGAACTAGAACTTGCTGGCAACGGGGTTATCAATGAAGGGAAGATGTCAATCCTCCTGGGGTTGAGAGGAATACCAAATGCAGCTGAGGATATTTTCGTCTATAGAGATATCCGTCTTGCAGAGACCACCAATGGCAGGCTCCACATAGCTCATGTTAGCACAAAAGAGGCTGTAAAGATCATAAGGGAGGCCAAGGAACGCGGGGTAAAGGTGACATGCGAGACAGCACCCCATTATTTTTCTCTCACTGAAGATGCAGTGGATGGCTACAATACCCTTGCCAAGATGAATCCACCTTTACGGACTGAAGAGGATCGACTTGCTATAATTGAGGGACTCAAAGATGGAACAATAGATTGTATAGCTACAGACCATGCTCCCCATAGCATCCTTGAGAAAGAGTGTGAATTTGAGAGGGCAGCAAATGGCATAATAGGTCTTGAGACTGCGCTGCCTCTGGGGATTGAACTGGTTAGGAATGGCCAACTTTCCCCTCTTAAACTCATTAGTCTATTTACCAAAGGCCCATCAATGGTACTAAACCTCGATTTTAAGGGGTTCAAGGTAGGAGAAATTGCAGACCTAGTAATAATAGATCCAGAAAGGGAGTTTACAGTCACTCCCGAAAGCCTCTATTCAAGGAGTCATAATACTCCATTTCTGGGAAGGCAGCTCAAGGGAAGAGCTATTGCCACAGTTTATCACGGAAAGTGTTCTTTTGACTTGGATGGTATGCTGTCATCATGCGAGAGAAGATCTTAATCGTAGATGATGACAAGAGCCTGAGGGAATTTCTAGAGATATTCCTTGCTAGTGAGGGCTTTAAAACAGAGGCCTGCCATGACGGGATGACTGCCCTCTCTATACTCGAAAAAGGTGGAATAGACGTTGTTTTATCAGACATTAAGATGCCTGGTATGGATGGGGTCAGCCTCTTAAAGGAGATCAAGGCCAAGTGGCCTAAGATCCCTGTAATACTCATCACTGCCTTTGCATCTCTAGATTCGGCAATAGAGGCCATGAAAGAAGGGGCATGGGATTATGTTACTAAACCCTTCCAAATAGACGAACTAAAGGAGATCATTGAAAGGGCCATAGCATCAAAAGAATCGGACACAACATATTCCGAAGAAAGTGAACCTCAGATAGACGAACATCCATATAGGCTTGGGCGAATGATAGCAAAGAGCCCTGCCATGAAGAAGATCTTTGATCTTATTCCTAAGATTGCCTCAAGTCCTTCTAGTGTCTTGATTACAGGAGAGAGTGGTACTGGAAAGGAGTTGGTTGCCAGAGCAATCCATAATTTTGGTGCTAGGAAAGACAAACCATTTGTAGTGGTAAATTGTGGGGGAATACCAGAGACGCTCTTAGAAAGTGAACTGTTTGGTTATGTAAAGGGGGCCTTCACCGGAGCCAATAGTGACAAAGAAGGGCTTTTCCTCAGGGGCCACAGGGGAACTGTATTCCTCGATGAAGTGGGGGAATTACCCCCTACTCTACAGGTAAAGCTCTTGAGGGTACTCCAGGAAAAGAGCTTTTCTCCCCTTGGAAGCACTATTGAAAAAAAAGTCGATGTTAGGATTGTGGCGGCAACAAACAGGGATTTAGAAAAAGAGGTCATAGAGGGTAGGTTTAGGGAAGACCTCTATTACAGATTAAATGTGATTCACATACACATTCCACCTTTGAGAGAGAGACCAGAAGATATACCGATTCTAGTCCAGTATTTTTTGGAAAAATACAGCAGGGAGCAAGGAAAGCCTGTTCAGGGGATCTCAAGATATGCGATGGAGGCCCTAAAGAATTATCCTTTCCCTGGAAATGTCAGGGAATTGGAAAATATAGTGGAGAGGAGTGTGGCACTCTCTCCTACAAATCTCATCCTTCCAGAGAGCCTCAACCTTGCCAGATTTAAAGAGGGAAAAAAGGAAGACACAATACCAGAGGACCCAGAGGAAATTTTGGGCCTGATTTCAATTCCTGAAGGAGGAGTGGATCTGGAAAGGCTCATGGACTGTCTTGAAAGGCATCTTCTTAAGCAGGCCCTTGATAAGGCCGGAGGTTCGAAACAAAAGGCCTCCAAACTCCTTGGTATTAACCTACGTTCTCTTCGATACAGACTCGGGAAACATGGCCTCTTATAATATCTCCCCTCGCCTATTCCATGCCCTTACAGGTGGAAGACTTTTAATACTTTTGATACTCCTTATTGGAACCCTATTTTTTGAAGGATTCGGTCATGAATTACCAACAGGATCTATTTACAAGTTTTCTCTGCTACTTGCATTTGCCTTTTCAGTAACTGCGATTGTTACCATCTGGTATAAAAAAAAGAGGCTTTCATTACCATTTGTATATGCATATATCTTTACTGATCTGCTGATTGTTGCAGGTGTGGTATATCTTACAGGTGGGACACAAAGTCCTTTGACATTTCTTTTCATGCTGGTCATCTTATCGTCCTGTTTTTTTGAATACCATCTAGGACCAAACATTTCAGCTATTGCTGCTACCATAATTTTCATATTGCTTGGGGCCATTGATGCAAAGCGTTTGATGGCCCCAGATGTACTAGCCTTTACATTTTTTACCAATATGGCAGCATTTTGGCTGGCGGCCCTCCTCGGGTCTATCTTGGCAAAGAGGCTTTTGGCTTCGAGAGAAGAGGTAGACAGACTCAAGGCCATACAAGATACAGTGCTGGATTCTCTCTCTTCTGGTCTCATTTTAATCGATGCTGATGGGACAATAATTTTTGTAAATAAGGCTGCTTTAAATATATTGAATGGTGTAATCAAAGTTCAGGTTGGAATGAAGTTGAGATCTAATTGGCATGAGTTGTGGAGACTCAAGGAAGATGCAGAAAAGGATGGATATTTGACCAGGTATGAGTTGACCCTTTCAACTCAACATGGGGAAAAAAAGATTATTGGTATGTCAATCTTTCCTCTATTAAGGCACAACTCCATGGAAGGGGATGAAGGGCAGTACCTAGATACCCTGGGCTATGGATTCATATTTCAGGATATAACTCAATTAAAGGAGCAAGAGCAACGTCTTCAGAGAATGGACAGGCTTGCAGCCCTGGGCCAGATGGCAGCAGGTCTGGCCCACGAGTTGAGAAATCCCTTAGCCTCCATGTCTGGAGCGGCCCAATTCCTTGCAAAAAAGGGGCATATGGATGAAAATTCAAAGAGATTATTGGAAATTATTCAAAGAGAGGCGGAAAGGCTCGATTCCATCGCTGAATCATTTCTTTTATATGCACGTCCTGAAAGGGTTTCCAACGAGGCGGATTCAGACATTGTGGTGGTAATAGAAGAGGTGTTGTCTCTACTTGAGCGAAAGAAGGGACTTCCTGAGGTCATTGTTGAAACAGAATTCAAGGTAAAACAAAGGGTTGCTGTCCCCCAAGGGGCTTTAAAACAGGTTGTTCTAAATCTTCTAATGAACGCCTATGAGGCAATGGGGGAAGATGGAGGCAGGATAAGGATCAGCGCAAGGCACCGCCAGGACAGAGACGATGTTGAACTCATTATAGAAGATTCGGGTTCAGGCATAGAAGAAAAGGATCTTCAAAGGATTTTTGATCCCTTTTATTCCACAAAGCCCAAGGGTACTGGGTTGGGGCTTGCCATTGTGCATAGCTTAGTCACATCCTGGGGCGGGGAAATAGATGTATGGTCTCAAAAGGGCGAGGGCACAAGATTCACCATAACTCTCCCAATGAGCGCCTCACTCGTGGTCCTGTAACTTTCTCTGTGTAACTTGACATAAAGAAAGTCTTCTAACATTATTAGAATAAATAGGTTTGAAAGCAAAATCCTATAGTTTATTTGATCTGTATTAGATTTTTCAATAGCTAAATTGAGAAGAATATTCTGCAACTGGTAAATTTAGCAATTGAAGCATTCCAGATATAAGGAGATCTAAAAAAATGACTGAAAAGATTTTGGATTGCAGAGGACTGTCTTGTCCAAAACCTGTATTGGAGACAAAAGATGCACTTGACACTATAGAGCCTGGTTCAGATACAGTGTTAACAGTCATAGTAGATAACGAGGCAGCAAAGGGAAATGTAAAGCGATTTGCAGAGAGCCAAGGGTGTGAAGTTGAGATTAAAGAGGAAGGAGAAAGACAGTTTAGACTGTTTATAAAAAAGGGAGAAAAATTCAAGAAGACCCCTTTTGAGATTTCATGTGATACCTCCCCTACCCTGGCATCGTCTGCAGTAGTCTTTTCTTCTGATGTTTTGGGCCATGGTGACGAAGATCTGGGCAAAACCTTGATTGACGCATTTTGCCATACCCTTTTAGAGATAAAACCACTGCCCAGTTTTATAGTCTGTTACAATCGAGGGGTCTATCTAGCAGTTCAAAGCTCTATCGTCTTGGATGCATTGAGGGAATTTGAGAGAAAAGGAGTGGAGATCCTGGTGTGCGGCACATGTCTAAGACATTATGGCCTTGAAAAAGATCTGGGAGTGGGCAAGGTTTCGAATATGTTTGAAATACTCGAGGCATTATCAAAGGTCTCTAAGGTCATAAATCCGTGACGGGTACCACATTTAAATTTTTTGCAGCAGTCCCTCCTGGGCTTGAAGATATCGCAAATGCCGAGATTAAGGCCCTTGTAAAAGATACAAACATAGTCCCTGGAGGGGTTGAATTTGCCGGAGATTTAAGGCTACTTTTTAAGGCTAACCTCCTTTTAAGGGTCCCTTCAAGAATCCTTTTGAGGGTGGCCCGTTTCAGAGTAAAGGATTTTAATAGTCTTATTTCAGGAGTTTCTAAGTACCCATGGGAAATCTATCTTACCCATGGGGTTTCAATAAAAATCAGGGTTACTTCTAAAAAGTCCAGGCTTTGGCACTCTGACGCAGTTAAGGAGAGGATACAAAGGGGCATAGAAAGGCGACTCAAGCGCACGATAAAACTAATTGATAATCAGGAACAAATTGAGCCATGGCGTTATCAGTTGATTGTCTGTCGGTTAAATAGAGATATTTGTAGCTTAAAGGTCGATACCTCTGGAGACTTTCTTTTTCACCGAGGATACAAGCTCATCCACGGGCCTGCCCCTTTGAGAGAAAACCTCGCTGCAGCCATTATTAAGGCATCCAAATGGGATAAATTGTCTCCTTTCCTTGATCCATTCGCTGGATCTGGGACAATTCCAATTGAGGCAGCCCTTATAGCCCATGATATCCCTCCAGGACTGAACAGGAGTTATCCTTTTGAGCGCTGGAAGATCTTTGATAGCAGTCTCTGGAAAGGTGTAAAAAAAGAAGTTATTGGCCATATAAAAGACATTGCAGGTGACCCAAAAATAATAGCCCAGGACGTCGATGAAAAAATGCTAAAGGCGCTCAGAGAAAATGCACGTAAGGCACTGGGAGCCTATTGTAGTAATCTTGGAGATATGCTTGAGGTACGAAAGGCCTCCTTTGAAAAGACACTTCCCCCTGTAAAAGGACCTGGTTGGATAGTCACAAATCCTCCCTTTGGAAAAAGGCTTTTTAGCGAAAGAGATGAGAGTAAATTTCTTCTTTCCATAAAGGAACACCTATTAAGACATTATAAGGGTTGGAAAGTCTTTTTACTCGTACCCTCAGAGTATGAGAGACTATTAAATAATAGCCTGGAAAGGCCCCTACGATTTAGACATGGAGGGCTTAAGGTGTCTCTTGTGCAGTTGACATCCTCTCCCCAATAGACCAGCACTCTACTTACCTAATATTTTGAGGCAAAAGTCTGCGATCTTGTCTACTTCATCAAAGGAAAAACTTGGATTAAAGGCAGGGGCCTCTTCATCTGTAACTAAGGCCCTGACGTTTGCTATTTTGTGGAAAAGATAGCCCTCGCTTATTCCCTTTCGATGAACCTCTATCTTGGGGATATGGTCTATGAATTTGAATCCTTCCAAGAGCATTGCTTCTACCTGGAAAATTTGCCCAATTTTTTCTAGATAATCAGCTTCCTTTTCGAGAAAGATCGAGACACCATCTTTTGCAACGATGGCATGAGGGAATAAACCGTCTCTTTTAAATTTTCCGGAATCAGTGTTTCCCGATTCTAGTTCTAGGAGTGAGTGCTTAGTACTCTTTACAATCCCGATCCTGATCCCCTTATCTTTGAGTATCCTCGAAATCGTTCTCAACAGAGTGGTCTTGCCGGAGTTATGAAAACCTACGAATGAAAGGCAGGGAATATTACCAGACACCTCTTAGACCTTCTTCCCTTCTTATTTTGTCCAATCTTCTCTCGAGGTCTATACGCCATTCTGCATGGATTCTGGCCGCAGGTGGAGTGATTAGTTCAGGGAGGCCGTAAACAAGCCTGTTTGCTGCGTGGCTCGCTTCTATTACTGCCTCTATAGACCTTGCCCCAAATTTGTATTTTGCTATTAGGAGCCTTAAAAGTAGGCCCGAGGTCTTTCTCGCTGCCTTTTTCCAGTGGCTATTCATTTGGTGAGCGATTATGAAGGCGCGCTTTAATAGCAGGCGTCTGAGCTCTCTGAGTTCTTCTTCCGAAGCTGAATCCCTTAAAAGTTCATCTGGAATATCAATGCCTTCAATATCCAGTACAACTCTAAGCCTGCTCATAAAGTCTGGGACCTTTAGGGTCTTCATCATCTGGACCGCTTTTTTGTCTTCCTGTACCAGTAGTTTTTCCATGGACTCCCAGGATTCCTTGACTCCGCCAGCAAAGACAAAGACGCTTCTTCCGATGTACCTAGGGATGCCGTGGACAAAGGTGACACCGTCTTGCATACTGGGTAGGAAATAACGCAGATAACCAAATTCATTGCCATCATATCTACAGTCAAATTCGTCCCAGAAGGCAATGGGTACCTTGCCCTTGGCCACTGACGCCCTAACCAAGTCGATGGCAGAGTTGATTTCCTCAGGTCCAGAGAACTGGGTTAGATTGAATTCAAAGAATTCAAACGGATTGTGCTCGAATCGTTTTGATATTACTCGTGCGACCTCTTTTACGGCAAAAGATTTACCTGAGCCTGGCGGTCCAAATACGCCTATACAGAGTGGCCTTTTTACTTCTTCTCTTGTTACATAGTTGTCCATCACCCTTTGAAGGGTTATAACCGGGGCAATTTCCACAGGGTCAGTAGTTCTTAAGTTCCCCACCTGAAAAAGTCTAAGCCCCTCAAAACCTTTATCTCTATTTACTTCCTCCTTTAGGTGTTTAAGAACAGATAGAATAACTCCAATGTATCCTAGCCTTTCCTCAAGATTCTTTTCAGGGACTCCATATGGACACGATGGCTGTATTTCAAAAAAGGTTCGAATAGCGGCCTTCCTATCAGATGTCCAATCTTGACTTGAAACTGCGCTTAGCACCTCGTCAAAATCGCTTCTTATGTAAGAGAGTTCAAAAAAGGCAGGGTCAATCTTTGTTTCTAACAAGGAACAGGGTATCCCCCCTGGATAAGTGGATGAAAAATCCATGTTTGGAAATTCTAATTCGTCGGAGAAGTAGTAGCCATATTGTTCGAGGAGATTCCAATTATTTAGTACGCGTTTTGAAAAATCAAAGAAATAACTCCTATTAAAGGGTATCGTGTCCATTGCAAGGGCATCTACAGTAAGCATTGAGACTATCAAGGTGTCGTAACAGGGCACAGAGCCGTAGCGATGCATTTTCCCTATGCCAGGAAGTGTTCCATCTCTGTGTCTAAATAGGGCTGTATTTGGACCGAGATAGAGAAGCCCGTCAGGAAACATTTCAACAATAATGTGGCATTTGAAGCGTCCTGTCTTCTTGTCCCACAGGCCGACCTCTTCGGATTTTAAGGCCCTGATGGTCATGGCAACAATGGACTCCCATACCACGGCGCTGTCCATTTCCATGCGGGTGGTCTCGAGGTCGTTTAATCTGCAAAAGAGAACGAAATTTTTCCCAAAGGTCTTTGCCCACTTTTCCCAATGGGCTGCACTAATTCCAAGGGCGAAGACCCAGGCCTTAGGACTGAATTTTTTAAGCTCTTGAGCAACTTGAGGTGGATTACCGCTGTCATCTATTATTATAAAGCCATTTGCCTTGGTAAGTTCTTCTTTTTTTATTTCATTTATGGAAAAGGTCTCTGGTTTAGAGGTCCTTCCACCAGGAGGCAGGATCTGATGTACCATAAACCAGCCATGGTTTTTATTTCCAGGGATATCTTTTAGCTTTTTGAAGATTTGAAAGACCTGTCTGTCCTCTCCATAAGTGTAGGTATGAATCTTGGGGGCAAGGCCGGACGGAGTGAGAAATGACGATAACCAAGTGAGGCACTGTTCCAAGCGCCCTTCTTCTTTGGTGACACGTCCTGCAAGCAGTTCAATAAAATCACCAGGATCATAACCATACGAAGGCAGGCTACCCTGGGATAAAAGGCTTACCTCTTTGATGGGAAGGTTTGTTATAGAAGCCCGCGAGCCAATAAGTATTATTTTTTTTTCTTTCATAAGGTGAGATGACCCTGAAATTAATTTTTGGCCAATAATTATAAAAAAATAATAGCATCTTGTGTTATTCTTACAAGGAAAAATACATTACACAGTTTAAAGTATGCATTACCACAGAATGCATTGACCTTGAATGGGGATTTCACACGTGGTAAGAAACAAGATTAATTGGGATTTCTTTTTATATAGGGGGCACTATGGAATTTGAAGCTGTTATAGGTTTGGAGGTACACTGTCAGCTACGTACTAAGAGCAAGATATTTTGTTCCTGCTCTGCAGACTTCGGAGCACCGCCCAATACTCATACATGTCCGGTGTGTCTAGGGATGCCAGGAGTCCTTCCTGTGCTGAATAAAAAGGTGGTAGAATTTGCCTTAAGGTTAGCCCTAGCAACTAACTGTACTATAAACCGTAGGAATATCTTCGCGAGAAAACACTACTTTTATCCGGATCTACCGAAAGGATATCAAATCTCCCAGTTTGAGGCCCCAATAGCCGAACACGGATGGATAGAAATAGAAACGGAAAAGTTGGGTAAGAGAAGGATTGGGATTACCAGAATCCACATGGAAGAAGACGCTGGAAAGCTCATTCATGACGATGCAAGACCTGTTAGCTACGTAGACCTCAATAGGACAGGGACACCTCTCCTTGAGATAGTCAGTGAACCAGACATCCGCACGCCAGAAGAGGCAGGAGAATATCTGAAGCGATTGAGAGAGCTTGTGCGTTACCTTGGGATAAGTGACGGAAACATGGAAGAGGGAAGTCTTAGGTGTGATGCCAATATATCCCTGCGTCCAAAAGGTGAGACAAAGCTTGGTACAAAGGCCGAATTAAAGAATATGAATTCATTCCGTCATGTCCAAAGGGCCCTTGAATACGAGATCAGAAGGCAGACAGGCCTTCTGTTGGACGGTAAGGAAGTGGTTCAGGAAACCAGGCTCTGGGACGAAGCAAGAGGCGTTACTCTGCCAATGCGCGGTAAGGAAGAGGCCCATGACTATCGCTATTTCCCTGATCCAGATCTAGTTCCCGTAGAAATAGATGAGGAATGGATAGATAATGTAAGAGCTGGGCTCCCAGAACTTCCCCATGAGAAGCGTACGAGATTCGTAGAAGAATATGGTCTTGGAATAGATGATGCCAAGGTCTTAACATCTTCACGGGAACTTGCAGATTACTTTGAGGAGTGTGTTAAGGGCTTTAATCAGCCTAAAAAAGTGGCAAACTGGATAATGGTTGAGCTCATGAAATTTCTCAATCAGGATGGTATTGAGATTCAAGACTGCAAAGTCAGACCAAATCACCTTTCTGAGCTATTGAGCCTTGTAGATTCTGGTGCCATCAGTGGAAAGATGGCCAAAGATATTTTGGAAAAAGTTTATAAAACGGGAACTTCACCCAAGGAGATAGTGGAGACCGAGGGGCTTAGTCAGGTAAGCGACGAGGATACCTTAAGAACGGTATGTAACGAGGTGTTGACAGAGAATCCAAAAGAGGTGGAAAAATACAAGGCTGGAAAGACGAAGGTCCTAGGCTTTTTAGTTGGTCAGGTTATGAGGAAGACCAAGGGGAAGGCAAATCCCAAGAAGGTAAATGAACTCTTGGTAGAATTATTGAAATAGAGGTTATGAAAGATCCAATTTCAGTACTGAAAGAAAAGGGTGGTTCTTCTATCTCTCCCTTGAGATGGGAAGGTGGAGTTTTAAGGCTTATTGATCAGCGGTTAGTCCCCTATGAAACCAAGTGGTTAGACCTTAAATCGTGGGAGGAAGTTCGAGATGCCATAAGAGACATGGTGGTGCGGGGTGCACCAGCCATTGGCATCACAGCTGCTTTTGGTATGGCCCTTTGCGCTATTGGATTCGAGGGTGATGGAGGCGATGAACTTTTAGAGGTTTTGGAAGAGGCTGGCAGGGGATTGAATGATGCTCGTCCAACTGCAGTAAACCTCTCATGGGCAGTCAAAAGGATGCTCAATGCGGCTCAAAGCGCCAAAGATGCTGGTCATTCCGTAATGGAAATCAAGGGCCTTTTAGAGAAAGAGGCCATAAATATCTGGATGGAAGATGTGATTTCCAATCTCGAAATGGGGAAATTCGGTGCACAACTTATTAAAGATGGCTCCACTATTCTTACACACTGCAATGCTGGTGCCCTTGCCACAGGTGGCTATGGCACTGCACTGGGGGTAGTGAGGTATGCTCACTTTTCAGGTAAGCGCATAAAGGTACTTGCAGATGAGACGCGGCCTTGGCTTCAGGGGATCAGACTTACAGCATGGGAGCTCTTGGAAGACGGGATAGAGGTAGAGGTGATTTGCGATAATGCTGCAGGCTTCTTCATGAAAAGAGGAGAGGTAGACTGTGTAGTGGTAGGGGCAGACAGGATTGCCCTGAATGGAGATGTTGCAAACAAGATTGGTACCTATTCTGTGGCTGAACTTGCAAAAGCGAATTCCATTCCCTTTTATGTTGCAGCACCTTTTTCAACTATCGATATTTCCACAAGAAGCGGTGAAGACATCCCGATTGAAGAGCGTAGCTCAATTGAAGTGACAACCATTAAAGGTATAACCCTTGGTCCAGAAAACGTCATTGCAAGGAACCCGGTTTTTGACGTTACACCCAATGAGCTTATAACAGCCATTATAACTGATAGGGGGATCCTTAGCCCTCCGTACGAAGATGCAATTGAGCGGTGTTTACGAAAATCCTCTTAAGGTCTTTGTAGAAACTGTCCAGAACTGTTTTGACGCTCATACAGCAGCGGTTTTTGTCAATACTGGCCATGATACTCTTAAACTTTTGGCGTATTCGAGTCTAAGCGACAAGATTATCTCCGAGGCTTTTATAAAAAGTGGCCAAGGTCTAGTTGGGTGGTGTTTTAGGCACAAAAAATTCATACATGCAACAGATTTCAGCCGTGACACTCGTACCCTAGGTTTATACAAAACAGATGTTGGCATAAAGTCCTTTATGGCTGCTCCCATAGGTTCGGCAAAAGGGGTAATCATGGTGGATTCCAAGGGCCAGTATGCATTCTCTGAAAAAAAACAGGGCCAGTTTAAGTCCTTTGCCAATCTATCAGAAAATCTCGTAGATGCCTTTTTCCATGAACAGAGATTAGGGTATCTAAATCGTTTTTTAGAGAACTATTTTTTGCTTAAGGGCCCTCCTTCTAGGATTTTAGAAGCACTTTTAAATATTACAGACCTTGAGATTGCCCTGATGATTAGGTTGAGAGGACATCATATTGGAGTGGAGTATTCACTCCCTCAAGGCATCCTGCGTATAAATGAAGCCCTCTACAGGGATGTAAGGGCCTTTGGAGCATGGTTGTTTAAACACAAAAAGCCTGTTGTAACCAACAGATTTAAGGCATTGACGAGGTTGGAACACCTTAAGGGATTAGGGCCAACTCTTCTGGGACTGTTGACCGAGCCTGATGCAGACGGGATTAATGCATGGGTACTTTCTGGGAAAAAACACCTTTTGGGATGGCCCAAGGGGCTGGAGCAGGTTCTGTGTGATGTTATAAAAGTTTTCGAATAAACTTTAGTTGCTCATCTTTTTTCTTTCTTCCTATGGAAGTCAAGGTCCAATCAATTGATGAAAAAGACTCTCTTCTACATATTTATTTGAACGTGTTTTGCGATAATATATATATGAAGGAGGAGGTACGGGGTAAGTCACTTAAAGGGGCACCAGCAGGTATCATATAATTAGAAACTGTCCTGTAAGCGCTTACAGGGAGTCCCAAATACGAGGGGTATGGCATGATGAGCCTACTTTGAGGAGGATCCCTCGTCGCCGACTGTTAAGAAGAACCAGACCCCCTGTGGATACTTATGCATGAGGAAGGTATACAATGGGATTGTTACGGTCGATAGTGAGAAAAGATCTTGCCATGGATCTTGGGACTGCAAATACCTTGGTCTATGTGGCAGGAGATGGAATTGTCCTAAATGAACCCACATGTATTGAAATAGATCATGAGGGAACTCCAGTTTGTTTTGGGGAAAATGCCTATGAACGTCTGGGCAAGACCCCAGATGGACAAAGGGTGATCCGTCCCTTAAAGCACGGAGTGATCAATGATTTTGAGGCAGCAACTGCACTTGTCCGAAATTTTATTAAAAAGGCAAAGGGTAAGAAGGGAATTCTTCCTCCCAGAGTATTGATTAGTGTCCCATCAAAGATGACGCAACTTGAAAAGCGCTCTGTTTTAGAGGCTGCCAGAGCTGCGGATATCAAGGATCCGTATCTTATTGAGGAGACTATGGCAGCAGCAATAGGGGCCGGACTAGAGGTGTTCGAGACTCATCCCAGGATGGTTGTGGATATTGGCGGCGGGACTACTGAGGTGGCAGTGATTGAACGAGGAGGTTTTGTGGAAAGTGATTCCATTAGAATTGCAGGAGATGAAATGGATGAAGCAATCAAAAGATTCATGAAGCAAACCTTGGGGATTCACATTGGCTCACGAAGTGCAGAGAGGATAAAGTGTGAACTAGGCACTGCAGTGTCCGATGTCTCATGGGATGAATCTATCAGTACTGTTACAGGAAAGGATTTGAATACAGGACTCCCCAAAATCATCTCCATAAGTGCAGCAGATTTGCGCCCTGCCCTTTTGCCCATATTAGATGAGATAGCCTATTTTATCCGAGATTTTATAGGAATATTACCTGAAAGAGTTCGAGACATTATTAAAACAGATGGTTTTCTATTGACTGGAGGAGGGACTCTGCTCAAGGGGATAGACAGATACCTTGCACAAGAGACAGGAATGCCTGTGTGCCACGCCCCTCAGCCTCTGTTGACAGTAGCAAAAGGGGCGGGCCTGGCAATAGAGAACTTGAAAATCTACAGGGGCGTATTTTCAAATTAGCCCCTGTTTATCCCAAATTATGCACTGCGAAAGGGGGCAAAAATGTTTTTTCTTTTTTTTAAACCGTGTGGTTTCTGCATCAATAAATGTTACCGTGAAAATACCCTTTGGGTAATTCGCTAATATAACAGGTAGAAGGAAGACGGTAGAAGGAAGAAGCAAGCCCTGCCTGTACAAAAGCCAGAGGCCGAAAGGCGAAGACATCAAAAAAAGTTAACTCAAAACTTAAAACTCAAAACTCAACAGTTCTGAAGTGCTCAACACTTTTAAAAAGCTTCTGCCTTCTACCTTCTTCCTATTCTCATTTTCATCCACGCGGGTGACGAATTCCGTCGTCACGATCATTTGGGTTTATGTGTTTATGGAGGCGCCTATATATGGCGCCGTTTACCTTCTTTATCCTTAATGCGCCCTTATTTCATCCTGACAGGGCGATGGAAGTGAGAACAAATCCGGTGCCTCTGCAGGGCTAGGTCCTTTAAACAGGCTCTTAGGATCATCGAGCTTCAGGGCCTCTAAAAGGACCTCATCCATGTGTTCCACAAGGACGATTTCTAGGCTTCTAGTGATCTTTTGCGGAATTTCCTTTAAATCCTTTTCGTTTTCTTTTGGAACTAGGACCTTTTTGATTCCCATTCGCCTTGCAGCAAGGAGTTTTTCCTTGAGCCCGCCTATGGCAAGTACTCGTCCCCTAAGAGTGATCTCTCCTGTCATGGCCACTTCGTGCCTTACAGGTATTTTCAAGAGTGCCGAGGTAATGGCAGTGGCTATTGTGATTCCGGCACTCGGGCCATCTTTTGGTATGGCTCCCTCTGGTACATGTACATGAATGTCTACTTTTTGATAAAAGTCCCAGGGGAGATCAAACTGGCAGGCCCTTGCCCGTACGTAACTCATTGCGGCTTGAGCTGATTCTTGCATCACATCACCGAGTTTTCCAGTGATGGTCAGATGGCCTTTTCCAGGCATCACTGCAGACTCTATGTGGAGCACAGTGCCTCCAGTTTCCGTCCAGGCAAGCCCAGTGGCCACACCAACTAGATCTTGGTCTTCTGTCTCCCTATTCTTGTATTTGGGCACTCCCAGGTATTTTTGGAGTGAAGTCTGGTTTATACGTTGGCTCCAATTCTCTTGTTTTTCTTTGTTCTTGACGAATTCTTTTGCAACTTTTCTGAGAATAGACGCAATGGCACGTTCCAGACTTCTAACTCCAGCCTCTCTTGTATAGGAGCGAATTATTTCGAGGAGGGCTCCCTGGCTGAATTGAACCTGATCGGGTTTCAGTCCATGGGCTTCCAACTGCCTTGGAATGAGATAGCCCTTGGCAATTTCCAGCTTTTCCTCCTCGGTATAGCCTGGGATTTCTATTATTTCCATTCTATCTTGAAGGGGTAGGGGTATGGTGTGTAGGGCATTGGCAGTAGTTATAAACAGTACCTCTGAAAGGTCATAATCCAGATCGAGGTAATGGTCGTTAAAGGCATAGTTCTGCTCTGGGTCAAGTACCTCCAATAGGGCAGCAGCAGGATCGCCTCTAAAATCAGCGCTCATCTTGTCCACTTCGTCTAGACAGAATACAGGATTGCTACTTTTGGCCTTTCTGAGGGACTGGATGATTTTACCTGGCATTGCCCCTATGTAGGTACGCCTGTGGCCGCGTATCTCGGCCTCATCTCTTACGCCACCTAGGGAAAGTCGGACAAAGTTTCTCCCCAGTGCCCGTGCAACTGAGCGGGCAAGGGAGGTTTTACCAACTCCTGGAGGGCCAACTAGACACAGTATTGGCCCCTTCATCTTTTTTACTAGACTTTGAACCGCTAGATATTCGAGTATTCGTTCTTTTGGCTTTTCTAGGCCGTAGTGGTCTTCATTGAGTATGCGTTCGGCCTCTTTAATATCGTGTTTATCCTTGGTTTTGTCGTACCAGGGAAGGGCCAAGATCCAATCAATATAGTTTCTTACTACAGTGGCCTCTGCAGACATTGGGGCCATGAGTTTTAACTTTTTAAATTCTTGCCTTACCTTCTGGGCCGCTTCCTTTGGAAGCCTTTTTTTCTTTATTCGGCGTTCAAGTTCTTGAAGATCGTTCTGGGCATCGTCTTTTTGCCCCATTTCCTTTTGAATGGCGCGGATCTGCTCATTGAGGTAGTAGTCCCTCTGATTCTTCTCCATCTGTTTTTTGACCCGCTCTTTTATGCGCTGCTCCACCTGAATAATCTGGGTCTCGTTGCGCATCATAGTGTAGAGGCGTTCCAGACGCTTCCCTGGCTGTGTAATCTCGAGGATCTGCTGCTTGTCGCTCACCTTAAGGGGAATGTGGCCCGCAATGGTATCAGCAAGCCTGTCTGGGTCAGATATGGAGGATATGGACAGGGCTACCTCAGGAGGGATCTTTTTGTTGAGTTTTACATATTCATCAAAGGCCTCAATGGTCATTCTGATGAGGGCCTCTACCTCTGGACCATGGGCCTCAACCCTGGGAAGTGGTTCTACTTCCACTGCAAAATATTCATCTTCAGGGAGAAATCGTAGAATTTTCGCTCGTCTCTGACCCTCGATCAAGGCCTTTACTGTACCATCTGGAAGGCGAAGGAGTTGAAGGATTGTGCCAATGGTGCCGATCTGATAGATGTCTTTTGGCTTTGGATCATCTATCTTGGCATCCTTTTGAGCTGCTAGAAAGATCTCGTGTTTTTCAGCCATGGCCTTTTCAATGGCCTGGACACTTTTTTCTCTACCCACAAAAAGTGGGGCCACCATATTGGGAAAAATGACTATATCTCTAAGGGGTAAAAGTGGTGCAATAATACTTTCCTGGTGTTCTTTCATGGGAAACTATGCGAGTTTTAGGGCTCGCCAGCCCATAGAATTTTTCACCTAAATTCTGCAAACCCAAAGGGTGCTGAATGTGAGTAATCTTTTGGAATATCAAATTCATTTGATTTTAGGATACTAATATAGTTAGCATAAAAACAGTTTTGCCAACCCCTCAAAAACAGGAGACTAAGATGCCTTAGCCTGTTCTTCCTGTTCAAAGAGGAGTATTGGCTCAGCCTTATTCTCTATGACGTCCTCACTAATAATACATTCCTTTACTCCTTCCATAGAAGGCAATTCATACATCAGATCCAACATGGCCTCTTCAAGAATGGCCCTAAGGCCTCTCGCACCTGTCTTTCTCTTCAGTGCTTCTCTTGCAATGGCACGTATTGCACCGTCAGTAAAATTGAGATCAATACCGTCCATTGCAAAAAGCTTTTGAAATTGCTTTATAATTGCGTTTTTGGGCTCTTGGAGAATACGGACTAGGGCCTCTTCATCAAGCTCTTCCAGGGTGGCTACTACTGGTATCCTTCCAACCAGCTCAGGTATGAGACCGTACTTTATTAGGTCTTCGGGCTGGACATGGGTCAATACTTCACCCAGAGTCATGTCTCTAGCACCCTGTACGTCCGCCCCAAATCCTATGGAGCGTTTTCCTAGCCTTGATTTCACGATTGAGTCAAGGCCTACAAATGCTCCACCTGCAATAAACAGTATATTTGTTGTGTCGATTTTGACGTATTCCTGCTGTGGGTGTTTCCTCCCACCTTTCGGAGGGACATTACATAAGGTCCCTTCTATAATCTTTAGGAGAGCCTGTTGGACTCCTTCTCCTGAAACGTCCCTTGTTATGGATGGGCTGTCGCTCTTTCTGGCTATTTTGTCGATTTCATCGATATAGACGATTCCACGGGAGGCAAGCTCTACATCATAATCTGCAGCCTGAAGGAGGTTCAAAATAATGTTTTCTACATCCTCACCAACATATCCTGCCTCTGTAAGGGTTGTTGCGTCAGCAATGGCGAATGGAACGTTTAATATCTTTGCAAGAGTCTGTGCAAGAAGTGTCTTTCCACTCCCTGTGGGACCGATGAGGAGTATGTTGGACTTTTGGAGTTCCACGTCTTCCATGTCAACTGAGCTATCAATTCTCTTATAGTGATTGTGAACGGCAACGCTCAGGATCTTTTTGGCCTGCTCCTGGCCAATCACGTATTCATCTAAAAGGGCCTTAATTTCAGAGGGCTTCAAGATGTAACCGGACTGAGTATCATCTTCGCGTTCTTCATCCTCTGCGATTATGTCGTTACAGAGCTCAACACATTCGTCACAGATGTATACGCTTGGCCCTGCTATGAGTTTTTTAACTTCCTGGTGCCCTTTCCCACAGAATGAGCACTTGAGTTTTTTCAAAAGTTCTAAATCTTGGTCGTTTTGGTTCATATTTAGTTGTCCTCCTGGACTTCTCTTTTTTCTATGACATGGTCTACAATGCCATAGGCTTTGGCCTCGTCACCACCCATGAAGAAGTCCCTTTCGGTATCTTTCTGAATGCGGTCAATTGGTTGCCCTGTATGTTTAGAAAGAATCTCGTTCAAACGCTCTCTCAGTCTTAGTATCTCTTTTGCGTGAATATCAATATCTGTAGCCTGTCCCTGAAATCCACCCATTGGTTGGTGAATGAGAATTCTAGCATTGGGGAGGGAATAGCGTTTGCCCTTTGCTCCAGCTGCCAAAAGGAGTGCTCCCATACTTGCAGCCTGCCCAAGGCACAGGGTTGAGACATCGGGTTTTATGTACTGGATGGTGTCATAAATAGCGAGTCCCGCTGTCACTACCCCACCTGGGGAATTAATATACAGAGTTATGTCTCTTTTAGGGTCTTCTGCCTCCAAAAAGAGGAGTTGAGCGATAATGAGGTTTGCCACCTCATCGTCAATGGCGGTGCCAAGGAATATGATGCGCTCCTTGAGGAGCCTTGAATATATGTCATAGGCCCTCTCACCGCGAGAGCTCTGTTCAATGACCATTGGAATTAAAGGCATTTATTTTTCCTCCTCCACAATTTCCGCATGTTCCAATAAAAAGTCAATAGTATTTTTTGCCCTAAGTTTCGGTAACACATACTCTGAAATAGCAGCTCTTATCTGATTTGGGTCAAGATTTCTATATTCCGGGGCCACTTCCATATAACGCATGAGTTCCTCGTTCGAGACAGTGATGTCCTCCTTGTCTGCGATCTTATCGAGCACTATTTCCATTTTCACCTGGCGCTCAGCATCTTCTCGCATCTTTTCCTTTAATCTTTCTTCGCTCATCCCTGTGCTCTGAAGGTCCATTCCCCTCTCATTGAGGTGAGAAATCACGTTGTCTACCATCTGGACAAGCTTTTTTTCCACAAGGCTCTCAGGCAGCGGGAAATCCACTTCGCTTAAAAGCTTGTCAATCAGCTGTTGTCTGATGGCCCTTTCCTGAGCCTCTTTTTTGTCCTGTTCCAGCTGATTTCTCATCCGTTCCCTTAAATCATCAATGGTCTTGTATTGGGGACCAAACTTTTGGGCAAATTCATCGTCAAGTTCAGGGAGGATTCTCTTTTTGATTTCCTTTACTGTAACTTTATATGTAATGGTCTTTCCTGCTACATTTTCATTTAGGGCGTCTTCTGGATAGGTTACTTCAATCTCTTTTTCCACACCTTTTTCTGTGCCTATGAGCTTGGTTTCAAATTCCTCATTGAAATAGCCTGAACCTACTTCTAGATAGTAATTTTCCTCTTTTAGGCCTTCTACGGGCTCTCCTTCAAAAAATCCCTCGAAATCGACGATAACAAGATCACCCTCTTGTACTGGTCGATCCTCTTCAAGGGATTCAACGGAGCCAAAGTGTTTTCTAAGGGCCTCCATCTGCTCGTCTACTTCTTCTTCTGTCACCTCATATGGTGGCTTTTCGAGCTTTATGCCCTTATATTCTGGAAGGTCGAATTCTGGCCAAAGGTCAAGTAGTGCAGAATAGCTAAAGGGTTCGCCTTCTTTTAGATCCCCGGCATTTTCAAGCCTTGGTTCGGTGATGAGTTTAACGTCTAGCTCTTCAAGGGCCTTTGGAAAGGTCTCTCTAATAAGGCTTTCTAAGACTTCTTCTCTGATGGAGTCTCCATGATACCTTTGAATTAAAGACTTGGGAGCCTTCCCCTTCCTGAAACCCTTAATTTTTACGTGCCTTCCAATTTTCTTGCACGCTTTGTCAAACTCAAGAGCTACTTGCTCTCCAGGTATTTCTACCTGGAGCTTTTTTTGAACAGGGGTTACATCTTCAACTGTTACCTTCATATCTCTTTCCTCTTACACTTTGGGATTTGTATTTGGAATATGTCTTCCCTGGCGGGTCACCTAAGGGACATGTACCATTAAAATGGTGCGAGAGGCGAGAGTCGAACTCGCACGGGTTACCCCACTGGATCCTAAGTCCAGCGCGTCTACCAATTCCGCCACTCTCGCACATCCTGAGAAAATCTAATCTAGGCAAAATTGTACGTCAAGATGTTCTACTACCTTGACTCCATCCTTGTCCATAATTAGAGTCATCCATTGATCATGCTCCGGGAGCTAATCCTCGAAAATTTTGTATTAATTAAACGGGCTCACATCTTCTTAGATGATGGGCTTACCGTATTTACAGGTGAGACAGGGGCCGGTAAAAGCCTTCTCGTCAGGGCTGTGAAGCTCCTTTTGGGTGAAAGACAGGTACCTGGCCTCATATATCCTGGGGCAGAACGTGCAGTTTTACAGGCAATATTTGATCCTCCCCTATGGCTAAGGGAACTAATGGAAGAGTTTGGCCTTTCAACTGATGAAGGGCTCATAATAAAACGTATATTTTCTAGGAAAACAAAGGCTCGCACCTATGTAAATGGTCATGCTATGACCCTTTATGAATTAAAGCAGTTGACTGGCGGACTTTTAAGTATAGCAGGACAGCACGAATATCAGGGACTGTTGAAGAGAGGGAGCTATATTGGATGGCTTGATCGTTTTGCGGGCCTTATCGATGAGCGAAAAAGGCTAAACAAGATCTATGAAGATTTGAGGGCATTAGAGGAGGAGGAAAGAAGGCTTTATTCTAGGATAGGCGATTTGCAGGCTCGAAAAGAAATTTTAGAGGCGGAGCTTGGAGAGATAGAAGAAATCGATCCAAAAGAGGGTGAAGAAGAGGTAATTTTGAGGGAACTAGAGTTGCTTCGTTCATCTTCAACCCTTAAAGAGCTTGGACAAGCCGCATACGCAAAACTGTATTCATCCCGTGGCTCTTGTGAGGAGCTTCTATCTGAGGCAATGGATGCCATTTCGAAGATGTCCAGTATTGATTCGAGGTTAAATGAAATTTCCAAGCGTCTTGACTCTGCCCTCACAGAGATTCGTGAGGTGGCCTATGAGATTAGAGACTATACAGATGACATAACAGGTGACCCGCAGAGGATCGATGAGCTTGAGTCAAGGTTACAGAGGCTTAGGAAGCTGCTTTTGAAGCACGGGCCCACAGTCGAGGATTGTCTGAGGAAAAAGGAGCAGATAAAGGCACAGCTAAGTGCCCTAAACAGCCCCAAGGCCTTCATGGCCGAAATTAAAGCGAGGTTAGAGGAAAAGAGAAAAGAACTTTTAGATGCGGCATTGAACCTTTCCGAGATGCGAAAAGATGCGGCAAGGCAGTTTGAAAGTGCTGTGAATAGAGAGCTGGAAGGTCTCTTCATCCATGATTGTTTGTTTAGCATCCGGATTGAGACCCCAGATGAACCTTCATATAAAGACGTTGGACCGGACGGTATGGACAAGGTGTTTTTTTGTTTCAGGCCAAACCCAGGACTTTCTCCGAGACCCTTAAATGAAATTGCCTCAGGAGGAGAGCTATCCAGGGTTATGTTGGCTTTGAGGGTTGCTCTTTCAGGTAGATTAGAAGGTACAACTATTTTGTTTGATGAAATAGATGCGGGCATTGGGGGGGAGACAGCCAATTTCGTGGGAGAAAAGTTGAGGTCCCTTGGCGAGGCTATGCAGGTACTGTGTGTTTCGCATTTTCCCCAGGTCGCATCAAGGGCAAGTGGGCATTTTGTAGTCAAAAAAATACAGGATAGTAATCAAACATGGACTGAAATTTTCGAGGTGAGAGGCGAAACGAGGGTCCAGGAGATTGCAAGAATGCTAGGGGGAAGTGGGCCTGAGGCACTGGGATATGCCAGATCTCTTTTAGATATGGGGGATAAAGAGTGAAGCGTAGAGGACTTGTACTATTTTCTGGAGGACTAGACAGTATATTGGCCTCAAAGGTCTTAGAGGCCCAGGGAATAGAAGTAATTTGCATAAAATTTATCACTCCTTTTTTTGGTCAGCGGGCATTGAAAGACCCAGAGCGAGAAAAGGCTCGGGTAAAGGAAAAGTATGGTCTTACATTAGAGCTGATTGATATAAGCCAAGAATTCATCGAGATGCTGCATGACCCATCCCATGGATATGGTAAATATCTAAACCCGTGTCTCGATTGCAAGATCCTAATGGTAAGAAAGGCGGTTTCTCTTTTAGAAGACTTTGGAGCATCATTTGTTGCAACAGGTGAGGTCATAGGGCAAAGGCCCATGAGTCAGAGAAGGGACGCCATGAGGATCGTCGAAAGGGATGCCTGTGCAGATGGCCTACTTTTAAGACCTCTATGTGCAAAACACATGCGCCCCACCAAGGCAGAAATTGAGGGGATTGTAGACAGGTCCAGGCTGCTCGGTATCTCTGGCAGGGGAAGAAAGGAGCAGATGCGTCTTGCCGAGACCTTTGGCATTAAAGACTATCCAACCCCTGCAGGAGGGTGCTTACTTGCAGATCCAATCCTTTCAGGCCGTTTCAAGGAGATCATGGATAGATATAGGGATCCTGATACCAATGATTTTCTACTTGCCCAGACAGGTAGGCACTTCTTCCTAGAAGACGGCTCTTGGTTGGTAGTTGGTAGAAATCAGGGAGAAAATCGGCAGATAGAGGCGTTGTCTAGAAAGGACGATATAATAATTAAAGCGAAGAATGCGCCAGGACCAACGGCCTTATGGAGAAACTATAAAGACAAGGCCTCAAAAGAGGAGGTATTGGCGATTTTCCGAAGATATGTAAAAAAGGCCCCAGAAGATCTGTGTATAGTGATGAATGTTTTGTCGGCTGAGGCTAGAGAGGATGATAGCAATCTCGGGCATGAGCAATAGGCTGAATTCGTCCGGTGAGTCGGCTGAATTGATGGTAATTTAACCCTATTTTGGGATTTACAGGGTCCAAAAATTCCTTTAAGATGCGCAAGTCCAAACTTTCATTTGATAAATTATTCTAGATAATATTTTGGGAGACCTCCATGCTTGATGTTATAAGGCGAAATGCTGGCTCATGGCTGCTCAAAATAATTCTTGGGGCCATTGTGGTTGTTTTTGTGTTTTGGGGGATAGGATCATTTAGGTCTCAGAGGATGAGTGTAATTGCCAAGGTAAATGGTGAAGACATCCTCCAAGAACAATATCAACAGGCATATGCTCAAGCTATTGAAAGATACAGTAAGATGTTTGGGGGGAGTATCCCCGCAGGACTTCTAAAGCAGCTTAACATCAAAAAACAGGTCCTTGATTCTCTTATAGATGATGCGCTGGTGCGTCAGGCTGCGAGTGATGTAGGGATTAGGGTGAGCGAAGAGGAGATAAGGAGGGTCATACTCTCATTTCCCAACTTTAAAAGAAACGGCGTTTTTGACAAAAAGCTCTATGATCTGGCATTGAGGGAGGCGCATCTGACTCCTATCGCCTTCGAAGGGCTGATCCGGCAGCAGCTCATTACAGATAAGCTGAGAGAAATGTTGTTTTCTGGGATTATAGTTCCAGATGCAGAGGTAGCAGAATACTATAGATTCCAGAACGAAGAAATAAATGCCGAATTCGTAAAAATCCCCTCCTCCAGTTGTGAAGATGATGTGAATGTTACTGATCAGGCATTGAAGGGTTGGTTTGAAGAAAATAAGGCCAGATACGAGACTAAACCCAAAATCAAGATTAGATATGTGGAATTTTCTCGCGACGAGGTGTTGAAGGGGGTAACGGTTACGCCAGATGCCATACAGTCCTATTATGAAACTCATAAAAAGGATTATGAGGTTAAGGAAAGAAGGCGTGCAAGACATATACTCATAAAGGTTCCACCTGGGGCAGATAATGCAACGACTGCAAAAAAGAGGGAAAAGGCCCTGGAGATACTGAAAAAGGCCAAGGCTGGAGAAGATTTTGCCGAATTGGCCAAAAAGTATTCTGAGGATCCTGGCACTGCAAAGTCCGGAGGAGACCTTGGCTTCTTTACAAAGGGTATGATGGTCAAACCCTTTGAGGAAAAAGTGTTTTCCATGAAGGAAGGGGAGATAGCCGGGCCAATTCGGACTCAGTTCGGATTTCATGTGGTTAAATTGGAAAAGGTGGAGCCATCAAGGGTTAAGAGTCTTGAAGAGGTAAAGGAAGAAATAGAGAAGAAGTTAAAAGACCAGAAGGCCAATGACATTCTCTGGGAGATGGCCAATAAGGCTTATGATGAAATAATTGGTCTTGGTGGTCTTGATGTATATGCCAAGGGTGCAAATATAGAGTTAAAAGAAACAGGACTTTTTTCAAAGGATGCTCCTCCACCATTGGTAGGGTTTTCGCAACAAGTGTTAAATTCGCTTTTTGCTCTTGATAAGGGAGAGTTGAGTTCCCTTCTGGAGGTGCCAAAAGGGATAATAATTGCGGAAGTCGTTGAAAAGCGGCCTCCGGAGATCCCAGAGTTTGACACCATAAAATCGCAGGTGAGAAGGGACTTTGTCAGGGAAAAGGCCCAAGTCGTCTGTGAAGAGAAGGCAAAGGATCTGTTGGCAAAGGCCAAGTCCGAGGGGCTTGAAAAGGCAGCCAAATCCATGGGGTTAGAGGTAGAGGAGACCGGCTTTTTTAAGCGTTCAGGTCTGGCAAAGGCAAAGGGGGTTCCTAGGTCTGTGGCAAAGGCAGCTCTGGCCCTTTATGAAGATAAGCCCCTTTGTGAAGAGCCTATGAAGGTCCAAGACGAATTTTATGTCTTTGCCTTTAAGGAGAGAAAGGCTGTGGATATGTCTGGACTCGACAGCCAAAAAGATCAGATTAGACAGACATTGCTGAATAAGAAGAAGAGCGAGGCCTTTAGCCAATGGCTCAATCATCAAAGGCAAAAGGCTGAGATTGAGATTTTGAGGAACCTTTAGGTCAATCCTTGACAGTTAATTTTTCGGAGTGTATGAAACGACACCCTTTAATTAGAAAAGGAGAGAAGTGGAGATGAAGCGTACATTTCAACCAAGCAATATCAAACGTAAGCGTACCCACGGATTCAGAAAGAGAATGAGTACCAGGGCTGGAAGAAAGGTCTTGGCAAGGCGTAGAGCAAAGGGACGCCATAGACTTACGGTCTAATCCTTGAATCGCCAGACCCTTAGGCCCTGGGAGCGAATTCGAAATAGCGCGGATTTTACCAGGTGTTTTAAGGCTGGAAAGCGTAAGAGGCTTCCAGGGCTTACGGTTGTGTATGCACCAAATTCCAGAGGCTACAGGCGAATAGGATTAAGCGTGGGAAGGCGCATTGGGCCAGCAGTTAAGAGGAACAGGGTTAAGAGGATACTACGGGAAATATTTAGGCGAAATAAGACGATCTTCCCAGACGGCTACGATTTCGTCTTTGTGCCCAGAGAGGACTTTTTAGAGATTAAATGGGAAGAACATATTCGGCATTTAAGAGATGCATTTTACTCTTCATAAGTGCATATAGATGGTTTATAAGCCCAATACTACCAAAAAGTTGTAGGTTCTATCCCACATGTTCTCAATATGCCATGGAGGCAATAGAGACCTTTGGCATAGGCAAAGGTCTCTATTTGGCTATTAAGCGGCTTTTAAGATGCCATCCCTGGAGCCTCGGTGGCTTCGACCCAGTGCCCTTACCCCCAAAAAAAATAAGTAAAAAGAGGAAACAGAAGACTGGATATGGAGTGGAGAGCATTTTTAGCAATTACACTTTCAATTTTTGTTTTATTGGCCTTTCAGGTCTTTTTTCCAGAACAACAAAATGCGACGGCACCTCAAGGGAATAAGGCTAACACAGAACTAGCGCAAAAAGCCCCTTCTAAAGTCGAACATCACACAAATGGGGCGATGAAACAAGAATCCATAGGGACCCGCACCCGTAAGCCCCTTCGTCAACCTAAGGACGTAGTTATTGAAACAGATCTTTATAAGGCAGTCTTTACTGAGGAAGGTGGGGCTGTAAAGGCATTTTATCTCAAAAAATATAGGGAAACCGTAGAAAAGGATTCACCACCTGTAAATTTGGTTAATGCCGTTCCACCAGTTTTACCCCTTGCAATTGGCTTTACTGGTAAAACCTCAGGGTCCTTTGAGCCAATATTCATGGATGCCCAAAAGGGAGAGGATACCCTCACGTTTATAGGGGAAATCGAAGGCGGCACCAAGGTCAAAGAGGTCTTCAAGTTTAAGAAAGATTCGTATTGGATAGATCTTGAAATTGAAGTGCTGGGACAAGGTAAGGATTTTCCAGTAATTGCACTTTCGAACAGGCCGGTATTGAAGAGTTCACGTTATAGCTTTCAGGGTATCTCCTATTACGGAAAAGACGGACTTCAAGAGGTCAAGCTAGATAAGGGCGAGACCAAAACATATCATGGGCCAATTAAATGGTTGGGGATAGGGGATAAGTATTTCATGGCAAGCGTCATCCCCCTAACCCCTGAGGTCCCAGAATGGCAAGTAAGCATGAGCCTGATTGAAGGCGATGGATTAAGTACTGCCTGGCTTTCTCCAAGGTTCGCTGGCAAGGCACCGCAAAAGCTCAGCCTAGGACTCTACTTTGGGCCAAAGGAGATAGATGTCCTAAAGGCCGTGGACCATAGTCTAGCAGAGGCAATAAATTTTGGGTGGTTTGACGTCCTGGCAAAGCCCCTACTCTACTTTCTCAAATTCCTCTATAAATTTACGCACAACTACGGTGTAGCCATAATAATCGTCACAGTGCTAATTAAGATTGCCTTCTGGCCCCTTGCCCACAAGAGCGCAAAGGCCATGAAGACCATGCAAAAACTGCAGCCAAGGCTTCAAAAGCTTAAGGAAAAGTACGGCGATGATAAAGAGCGTTTGAATAAGGAACTCTTACAGCTCTACAAGACATACAAGATAAACCCCATGAGCGGCTGCCTTCCAATGCTACTTCAGCTACCCGTGTTTTTCGCTCTCTATAAAGTCCTTTTGCAGGCAATTGAGTTGCGCCATGCTCCATTCATGCTCTGGATAAATGATCTTTCTGCACCAGATAGGTTAATGATACCCGGCGTTGACATACCGATGGTGCACGGGATCCCGGTCCTCACCATTCTCATGGGAGTCTCTATGTGGGGGCAACAAAAAATGAGCCCTGCATCTCTTGATCCAACCCAGGCAAAGATGATGCAGTTTTTGCCGGTGATCTTTACCTTCATGTTTTTGACATTTCCATCAGGATTGGTGCTTTACTGGTTGGTGAACAACATTCTTTCAGTAGCGCAACAGTACTACATAAACAAGTTTACTGATTAATGAAGCGGGACAAATTGCTAAAGAGGAGTTTAGGGCAATGGAGACACAAAAAATCTTCGAGGGAAAGACCGTTGATCATGCTATTGAAGATGCATGTAAATACTTTAACTGTACCAGAGATGCACTAGATGTAGAAATCATAACAAAGGGATCAACTGGAATCTTTGGAATAGGAGGAAGAAAGGCCCAAATCAAGGTCACATACAAGGCGCCAGAAGAGCCAATAATAGATCTTGAGGAAAAAATAGAGGCTGAGAAAGAGATCCAAGAGGATCAAACTGAGAAGGAGGCCTTTAGTGTAAGCGGCGTTGAAGAGGATGTAAAAGCAGAAGATGCAGGCCAAAAAGATGCCGAGCCTTTGATGGAAGAGGCTCGTAACATACTTGAAGAACTCATCTCAAGGTCCAACATCCAGGGAAAAGTCAAGGTCCACATGGATCCCTCCACTGGACCCTATTTAAATGTCGAAAGTGATGAACTCTCGTTAATTATAGGGAAGAATGGGCAAAACCTTAATGCGTACAAATTTATCGTCAATTTAATATTGAAGAGACGCCATCCAGATTGTCCCAATATCGAGGTCGATGCGCAAGGCTATCTAGAAAAACGTAGGGCTGCAATAGAGAATACGGCCAGGCGCATGGCAGAGAAGGCCAAAAAGATTGGCAGATCCGTATCTCTTGACCCCATGAACGCCAAAGAAAGGCGAATTGTGCACCTTGCAATCAAGAAGATAAAGGGGGTAACCACGAAGAGCGTTGGAGAAGGGGCCTCTAGGCGGGTAGTGATAGTGCCTCAAAGGAGGCGTAGCGGTTCTAGGTCCAGATCGAGGCAAAGGACCATGAATAAATCAAACTATCCTAGAGGCAGGAGACATTGACTTGTCCCTGCTTGAGAGGGAAAAGGACACAATCTGCGCTATTGCAACTCCGGTTGGTCCTGGCGGTATAGGGATTGTCAGGATAAGCGGGGCAGATGCATCCAAAATCCTGAAAAACGTCTTCAAACCTAAGAGAAATATAACGGATTTTGAATCCCATAGGCTTTACTATGGACACGTCCAGGATCCTCATTCCCATGAGATCATAGATGAGTGCATGGCCGTTCTCATGCGTGCCCCGCATAGTTACACCAGGGAAGACGTGGTGGAACTCCAGAGTCACAGCGGCCATGCAGTCCTAAAGCGGATCCTAGACCTTGCCATAGCCCAGGGGGCAAGACTTGCAGAACCAGGTGAGTTCACCAAAAGGGCATTTATAAATGGAAGGATAGACCTTGCCCAGGCAGAGGCCCTGATGGACCTCATTAATGCCCAGACAGAGGAAGAAAGAAGGCTGGCTGTCTCCACCCTCATGGGAAAGGAGGATTCTGAGACTGAGAGGATTCGAAACGTACTCCTAGAACTTCTCGCCCACCTGGAGGTGGCCATTGATTTTCCAGATGAAGACGTAGAAATTCTAGACGAAGGGCATTTGGCCTCAAGGCTGGAAAACGATGTCCTTACTCCAATAAGACAGCTTATTCAATCATATGAGCAGGGTCGAATCCTCAGAGAAGGTGCCCTCGTGGTCTTTGGCGGAAGACCAAATGTGGGAAAATCCAGTATATTCAATGCAATCCTTGGAATGGGCCGCGTTATAGTAAGCCCTATCCCAGGTACCACAAGGGATATTATTGAAGAGGCGGTGGATATCGAGGGGCTTAGGATTGTACTTGTAGATACAGCCGGTATAAGGGCAAAGGAAAAGGTGGGTGAGGATACAGGTGTAGACATAGTTGAGGCCCAGGGGATTGAGCTTTCTTTGAGCAGGCTAAAGGATGCCAATCTTGTATTGGTAGTGTTCGACCTTTCTGAAGACTTAAAAGATGAGGACTTTGAGGTCTTCTCTTATCTACCGGAAGATGCGCCATTTCTCGTGGTATTTAACAAGGCCGATCTTGTAGATGATCCAGAGGGCCGTTTTAAGAAAATGGAAGAGGTCCTGGCATCAATGTTCCCGTCTTATGCAAATAAGAGAGGTTCTATTCTAGTCTCAGCTCAGACTGGTCTTGGACTAAAGGAACTTAAAAAGGCCCTTTTTAAGGCAATTATTGGGGAAGAGGGATCGACTTTAAAGAGGCATGGATTTATCCCCAATCTCAGGCAGAAGGAGTGCCTAGAAAGGGCATTTGCCTTTGCAGAGAGGGCAAAGGAGGGCCTTGATAAGGGAAGGCCCCTTGAAGTGGTTGCAATGGACGTTAGAGACGTCCTAAGGGCCTTTGAGGAGGTAACGGGTAGAGGCATTGAAGGGGATCTTTTAGATAAGATTTTTTCCAACTTTTGCCTTGGGAAATAGCTAAGAAGTGTTGAGTGTTGAGTTTTGACTTTTGAGCATTTCAGAAGTTTTGAGTTATGAGTTTTGAGTTTTGAGTTGAACGAAGAATGATTCAAGGTTCTATGTCCAAGGTTGGAAACATAAAAATTGAACTTTAATCATTGGAATTGGCATATTTTGACAAGGCCTTAGCGGGAGGACTGAATATGGCAAAGCGCTCGGATTATGCCTCTTTTCTGGATTCGCTTACAAAGGGTGCAGGCAAGATCCTTAGAGAACTATTCGGTACCGGAGTGGGTGTTAGACACAAGGGAGAGATAGACCTTGTTACAGAGGCAGATACAAGGAGCGAGGAGTATCTCCTCAAAAGGATCGAAAAGGAAGATCCCCAGGCAAAGGTCTTGAGCGAGGAATTTCACAGTGCCTATGAAGAAGCGAAACATGGAGATGTGGGCCCTGACCTAGGGGACTGTTGGATAATCGATCCCCTTGACGGAACCACTAATTTTGCCCATGGATTTCCGTGGTTCGCAGTGTCTCTTTGCAGATACGAGGCTGGACGTCCGGCAGCCGGCGCGGTTTATCTACCAATGCAAGACGAGCTCTTTTTGGCAGAGGCAGGAAAAGGTGCTTTTCTCAATGGTGCACCAATAAAGGTTTCAAAGGAAAATATCCTTCAAAATGCGCTGTTTGCCACAGGTTTTCCCTACGATATCCATCAGGCCCCAACTCTTGTCATGGAGGCGCTTAAGGTCATGATAACAAGGGTCCAGGGTGTGAGGAGAGCCGGGGCCGCAGCCATTGATATGGCATATGTTGCCTGTGGAAGATTTGACGGTTTTTGGGAACAAAAGCTAAAGCCATGGGATACTGCGGCAGGAATGCTCATTTGTGAAGAGGCAGGCGGTAGGGTTTCTACCTTTTCCCTCAAATCCTATAATCCCTTTGTTCCAGAGGTCCTTGCTACTAATGGCAAAGTTCATGAGGCTGCTGCTCAGATCCTCAAGGATTACTCCATTCTTGAGCAAGAAAAGGCTTTGAGGCCGAAGCCGAGGAATCCTGTCCCCACAGTGGACATAATTATAAGGATCGGCAGTGAGGAAAACATAGTGTTGATTGAGCGAAAGAATCCCCCTCATGGATGGGCGTTACCTGGGGGATTTGTGGACTATGGCGAGAGCCTCGAAGAGGCTGCAAAGAGAGAGGCCTTTGAAGAGACAGGACTCAGGGTTCAGCTCAAGGGCCAGTTTCGTACCTATTCTGATCCAACAAGGGATTTACGTCTGCACACCATATCTACTGTGTTTATCGCAGATGCCGAAGGAGATCCAAAAGGTGGAGATGACGCCAAGAATGCGAGGATTTTTAATATAAAGGAGCTTCCTTCACCTCTATGTTTTGATCATGACAAGATCTTAAAGGACTATAAAGAGAGCATTTGTTAGCACGTCAGGTGAAACGCTCCTGAAACCTGATCTTTGCCGAGTTCCTTAAAGAGTTGATTAAAGACCTTTACTGCTTCAGCGGTGGGAAAAGCGCGACATTCAATTCCAAGAGAATTGAGCTCTTCCATAACCGTGGATGGAATCTTCATAACTCCATATGCCCCTAAGCCCACTATGAGAAGCTTGGGCATTGCTTCAGTGATGTCTTTTATGTCCTCAAGGCATAGACTATGGCCTTCTTTTCGCCACCAATTGGGGTGTATTTCCCCTCTTATTATCTTCAGGTCACTGGTATAGGTGTGGCCTTGAATCGTCATTCTTCCAAAGCTATAAGATTCGATGATCATAATCCCAGATTATGCACTTCAAATGCCTGATAAAAGAATTTTTTCTGAATAATTTAATAGTTACCTGCATCTTTTTTAGTTGGTGCCTTCACCCAAGAGGTGGAACTCTATCAATCAATTTAATCTCAGACATTTGAAGCCGCAAGGGGCTCGCAATTTTACCGAATCTGCTGCGTTGTCGGGAACTTGAAGTACCCTATAGTACGTCTGCGTACCCTCCGCCTCGCATCTTCGGCAAACTTGCGAGCTGCGTAATCTGGGATAATGGACCTCCGTTATCAATTGTCTAAGGGGCTTCTTACTCCTAAAATATTCTTTTTTGCCACATGAGTGTAAATCATCGTTGTCTGAACGCTTTTGTGCCCAAGGAGTTCCTGAACCGTTCGGATGTCATAACCATCCTCTAGGAGATGGGTGGCAAAGCTGTGTCTGAGCGTATGTACTGTTGCATTCTTTGTAATTCCAGAGGATTTTAGTGCCTGTTTGAAAGAACGTTGGACGCCAGTAGGATTAATATGGTGTCTTCTAATAACAAGCGAAAGAGGGTCGACAGAAAGCCTTTGAGATGGAAAGATCCAGAACCACGCCCATTCCTTGCCGGCCTCAGGGTATTTTCGTTCTAGGGCATCAGGCATTTTTACTCCAGCAATACTGTTCTGCCTATCGCTTTTATATAGTTTTTTTACAGTTTTAAGGTGAGATTTCAAATCTTCCAAAATGGCTTCTGGGAGCAACGTGATTCTGTCTTTACCCCCCTTCCCTTCCCTAACATTTATAATCCGTCTTTCTTCGTCAATATCTTTAACCCTTAATCTAATCGCTTCATTGAGCCTAAGGCCCCCTCCATACATGATCCTTCCAATAAGGCCGTAAACCCCTTTCAAATTATTGAGGACCAATTGCACTTCGGTCTTTGTTAATACCACCGGTAGCCTACGCCTTTCTTTTGCTCTAACCGCATCGATATATGGTTCGATTTCCCTATCGAGAACATGGCGGAAGAGGAATACAAGGGCATGCAATGCCTGGTTTTGGGTGGAACCTGCAATTCTTTTTTCAACAACTAAATAGGTGAGGAAGTCCTGAACATCTGTGCCGCTAATTTCATCTACTGGTTTCTTCGAAAAAAGCTTAAACCTATCAATCCATGCTAAATAGGCCTGTTCAGTCCTATATGATCTCCTTTTAAGGCGCAATTTATGTTTCATCTCTTCAACAGTTTTATCCCATTCATTGGACGCAATAATTTTATTTGCCTCTGCTTTGTTAAGCTGTGAAAGAAAATAGTTATATAACTTAATCGCTTCATCTGCCTGTCTAATCTGTTATTCACTAAATTTAGAGGAGATTTTTTTAGAAACCTTTCTTTTTGTGCTGAGGATAAAGAAACGCTGGGTTCAATTTTTGAAAATTTTAGGGCGTTTTCTACCCAAAGTACTAATGTAGATATTGAATAGTAATAATAATGATAAAAATTTTATATTTATACAGATAATATTATAAATATAAGAGTGAAAAATAAGAAACTAACAACAAGTTTGAATTTATAAGAGAAAAATAAACTTTTTATTGTATTAATTAAATTAGTTTCATTATCCATCTAATAATAGCCATAGACGAATGCTTGATTATTTAAAAATTATGATACTCAAAAAAATATTAATTCTAGCAGGAGATGGGAATATCTAATAAACAATATGTTAGCCCCTTAATACAGCTTTGATAATGTCTCTTAAAGAAAAAATCATCGCCAGATGTGTTAAAGATTATGCTGGCAATGAGCCAATTATTGATGTAGGTAGTATCTTCCTAAAATTATTACTCTTTGAGTCATTTATTTTAGATTCTATTAGATTAAAAGAATTTAAAGTCTTAGTTGAGGCAATTGGCATTGAGCAAACATTACTTCTTCTTGATTCAGGAATATTGAAAATCAATTGTGATCCATTAACTATCGGCCAGACTGGTCAAGCAGGAATCCTAGAGAAACGTAAAAAAAAAGGAATATTACCTTTGGGATCATTTTCTCTCGATCTAATACAGATGGCTGATAAAAAAGCATTTATTAGCGACTGTTTACGAAATATACGTCCAAGAATTTTTGTTTCACGAAAGGACTTCAAAAAATTAAAATTAGCTATAGTAAACAAACTGATTGTTACGCCTTCTGGAATAGGGAAGGATGCATTAATCGGTATTAGAACAGATCTGTTAGGAAATGCAAATCTTATTCGAAAATCTATTTCTCTATCAATACTTTCCCATCTCAACAAAAAAATACCCCCGGATTCTTTATCTGTTAAAGTAGAACAGATAGATGACAATGATTATAGGCTTGAGTCTAATCTTGAAAAGAATTTAATGCTCTCAAAAGTAGATGCTCATAAGATTCTCGAACGTGGGATTTTGGGCATAGGTGGCCTCAATCTAAAAATCGCTACAATGAAACATTTTGATGCCTTGACTGGTTTTAAAGAGCAAGAAGTATATCTTTTTGATGAGAAATTAAAATTTTTATTTAATCGAGTGTTTCCTCATGAGTTTGAGAGACGATTCACAAGTTTGCTTTCCATAGTTGATCTGCCAAATTTCGACGGAGTAGGAACAGAATTTACCATAAATATAGAAAAATTTTTGAAGATAAGAGACTCTCAAGAATGCAAAGAATTTAGGTCATGGCTAATAAATTTGGATCAAATTGATGAAAAAGAAATTAAAGAGAGAATTTTATCACTAAGAGCAAAAGTTTCTAGGCTCATAAGCTCGAAAACTGGCACAACAGTCAAGACTCTCGTAATCTCTGGAATAGGCCTTATTCCTGCACCTGCGGCTTCTTTTATAGGCTTAGGCTTAGATTTTTTGAGTTCATTTATAGCGGACAAATTTTTTAAAAAAGATGGAGTTGCCACATTTATTGGCCAGCAATATCCATCTATTTTTATGGAAAAACAATAAGTTATGGCTAACAATTGGGTCCACCTGACCGCCATTCCGCTGCGGGCTTCGCCCTTGCGTCTTGTTGGCAAGTGACCCTCGTCGTTGAGGCTGTAGAAAAATCCTTAAGCGCGCTAGATTATTGCATTTTTTTTCTGGGAGGTGTGGTATATAACTGTTAATGACATTGAGTAAAGGATTGACTAATGGCGCGTTTTAAGAAGTATTCATATAAGCAAGGTAAGTTTATTCCTATACATTTCGAGAAGCAAATTCTTCCAGGTACTTTTGAATATGTACTCCATTATTTGATTGATAATGAAGTAGACCTTTCTGTATTCATACAGCGCTATAAGAATGATGAAGTGGGTGCGCTGCCTATGATCCAGCTATTCTGCTCAAGATTATTTTGTCTGCATATTCTAAAGGAATAGTTTCCAGCAGGAAAATAGCCCAGTGTTGTCGAGAGAATGTAATCTTCATGGCCCTATCTGCTGATACAAGACCTCATTTTACCACCATAGCCAATTTCATCTCTTCACTGGATCAAGAAGTGGTCCAGTTGTTCCGTGACATTCTCCTTGTATGTGACGAGATGGGACTAGTGGGTAAAGAGATGTTTGCACTGGATGGGTGCAAACTTCCATCCAATGCATCAAAAGAGTGGAGCGGTACCAGGGCTGACTTTGAGAAGAAGTGTAAGAAGTTGGAACATGCCATCCAGGCCATGATAGACAACCACAGGGAACTGGACCTGAAAGAGACAGACCATGAGCTTATCTCTCGTGAGAAAAAGTACATAGAAAGCCTTAAAAAGCAGGTAAAGAAGATAAGGGACTGGATGGATAACAATGATGACAAGCCAGGCAGAGGTGGAGGAATAAGGAAGAGCAATATACCCAGATTATGCATTTTAAATGCCTTAGAAAGGGATTTTTTCTGAATAATTCAATAGTTAGCTGCAACTTATCCAGTTCGTTCTTTCACCAAAAAGGTACGGCTTCATCCGGTGTTTATATCTCAGGCGTTTGAAGCTGCAAGGGGCTCGCAATTTTACCGAATCTGCTGCGTTGTCGGGAACTTGAAGTACCCTATAGTACGTTTGCGTACCCTCCGCCTCACATCTTCGGCAAACTTGCGAGCTGCATAATCTGGGATATAAACGACAACGAAAGTGCAAAGATGAAGACCTCTAAGGGAGTGATTCAGGGTTACAATGGCCTGGCCATGGTAGATGCCAAGCATCAGGTGATAGTACATGCAGAGGCCTTTGGAGATGGGCAGGAGCAACACCTGTTGGAGCCCATGATAGAAGGGACCAGCAAGCACCTTTAAGGTGCTGTCTTCTGATAAAGATATTTTTAAAAAAGCAAAGTTGACTGCTGATGCTGGATTTCACACAAAGAAGAACATGGAGATGGTCTTCAGCCAGGGGATAGACGCCTATATAGCAGACAGACATTTTCGCAAACGAGATCCCAGGTTCAGGGATCGAAATCGTTTCAAACAAATAGCTCGAAAGGAGAGAAAATCCCGCTGGTTCACGTCCAGAGATTTTATTTTTGATATGGAGCAACAGATCTGTATTTGTCCTGCCTGGAAACATCTTTATGTAAAGAACAAGAATTTTGTAACTAGAAATGGTTACAAGGCCATAGCCTTTATGGGTAAAAAGACCGAATGCAGGGTCTGTAAGCTTCGTGAGCGATGTCTGCGATATCCAGACAGGACCGAGATTCGGCAGGTACACTTTTTTATGGCAAGGAGAATAGTGCAGGCAGCACCTTCATAGAAAAGATGAAGGGGAAGATAGATTAAAGTCGTGGCCGTTTGTTTACAGCAAGCGCATAGGTACAGTGGAACCGGTATTTGCTCACATCTGTTCAGTGCTTGGTCTTAACCGTTTTACCCTCAGAGGCAAGCGCAAGTAAATACCCAATGGCTTTTTTACTGCATAGTGTACAATACCGTCAAAATTCACCGATATGCACCTGGATTTACTTGATAGGAATATCTTGAACATGAAATGAGGTTGGTATAAAAAAGGAAAAATAAGGATGGAGTTGGGTTCCTCACGGTTCCCACCATTATTTCTGTAACTAGATTTTTTGAGGGGAATAGATGCCCAGAATGGAATCAGGCTGAAATTTATATTTTTATACAGACTTGTTAGGTGAAAGATGAATTATAAGATGATGACAGATTTAGAACTTTTGAAACTTAGTATTCCAGATAGGTACTTTAAATATTCAAAAGCCTATGGTAGTGCTGCGAAAATTCTTGCAGAAAGAATAGTCAAAGATAAGGATCAAGCAACTTGGCCGAACGCCGCTGTAATATTGATGCTCACAGCTCATTCTGTAGAGCTATTTCTCAAAGGCGCCATATTAAAAAAAGATTCAAAAGCCGACCGAAAGATAAGGCATCATCATATTGAGTCTCTATATGAGATGTATTGCGAGATATATAAAGATGAAAAATATAGTTTTAATTTGCCATTTAAAACTGAGTACTTGGGTATGTCTCAAGCGGAAATAGATGTGTTGAAAAAAAATAGAAATAAAAAAAATAGAAATAAATATTCAGAACCGAGTGTATTATACAGGTACCCAACTGCATCAGGTGAGAGCGAATGGGAAGGTGTATATGCATTTGAGGCTTCCTCTTTCTTTTCTAAGATATGTCAATTATTAGAAGATATTCATAGGTTGAGAAAATCTTTCACATAACAAATCGCTATCTTTAGGCTAAATTTGTCACGCCTCGCCTGAGAGGTATACAGAGTTTACATAAATATCTTTCTTTCAAGTCCGAGGGTGAGATGGTTCCAAACTGTCGATGCCACCATGTTTCGTCGGTCATGCCCCTTGGGGTTGGGTAGGTATTGCCATACTTTATCGGGCATGTTGGGAACTCCCGGGCTCAGTGACATGTTGTCCTCTTTATGGTTCTTCTGTCTCGCTGGAAGTATAGAGGCCATTTTCCCATATTTTCTTCACTGATCTATAGCCACTAGCCCAAAGGCGATGGTCCTTTTTCAGGACTGGTCTAATTCATCAAAACTCAATGAGTTAATAAAAAAAACTCCTGATTGTTTAAAATGGTCTTTAAACCGCATTAATTTGGGTTTAATAGTGTTTTTGAAAGGAAAGAAGTCATGGATAGTTCCCGCAGGAAATTTCTCGCACACTCCATTGAAAAAGACAAAAAAATGCCTTTTCTTCCACTTCACATGGCCCACGTTGGGGCATGATTATAGACCTGAGAAAATGCATAGGTTGCCAGGCATGCACGGTGGCCTGTGCCATGGAGAACCAGGTTCCGTTTACCCATTTTCGTACTATCGTTTCCACTTACGAGATAGACACGGATGGGATTGCGCAACGGGCCACCCTCCCCAGGCTGTGTAATCACTGTGAAAACCCACCCTGCGTCCAGGTATGTCCGACTCAGGCCACATACCAGCGGCCAGACGGCATTGTTGTGGTGGACAACACTGTGTGTGTCGGTTGCGGTTACTGCATCCAGGCCTGTCCCTACGATGCCAGGTTCATTAACCCTCAGACGCGTACAGCAGACAAGTGCAACTTTTGTATCCAGCGAGTCGATGCCGGGCTCTTGACCGCCTGTGTGGAGACCTGTGTTGGGGGCGCTCGGATTTTCGGAGATCTGAACGATTCCGATAGCGATATCTCCCGGCTGTTGCGAGAGTACCCAACTCAGGTATTGAAGCCGGCCATGGGTACTAATCCGAGGGTCTTCTACATCGGTCTGGAGGCCTGGTTACAGGCCAAGGTGGTTGGCGAACAGGCCCCGTGGTCCAGAGAAAAACTGCTGGCGGATGTTAAAAATGCAGATGCAAATCTTTGAAATCATAAATGTGACCCGTGAAATAGTCTGGGGTATCGGCGACACGCACTACTTCTTCATGATAGGGGCCAGTGCGGGAGCCCTTTTTCTAGCCTCGCTGTATCACGTCTTTCGTATTGAACGATACAGAGATTCTGCTTCTACTGGGTTGGTTGTAGCCCTGTCACTGGGACTGGCTGCCCCTCTGAACCTTATTGTCAACCTCTATCAGCCGGGTCGTTTCTATTCATTTCTCTATCACACCCATGTCACCTCACCCATGTCATGGGGGACATTCATCCTCTCGTTTTACCTGCTCTCGCTTATCATCTATTCGTGGTGTGTCTTTCGCAAGAAGAGTTTTGAAATCAACCGATGGACAGGAGCGGTGGCGCTTCTTTCCGCCATAGTAGTCATAACCTATACCGGGGTTGAAGTAGCCGCTGTCAGGGCTGTTCCTCTCTGGCATTCGATAATGGTCCCTATTCTGTATCTTTGCACCTCGCTTGTCAGCGCCATCGGGCTGACTGTGCTGGTTTGGCGGGCCGAAGGCGGGATGAAGGACAAAAGCTCTGGAAAGGCCTTGGGTAATCTCTTGCTCTGGTCCCTGCTGGCCGTTTTCTTTTTGCAGATTGTCTGGATCGTTGTGGAAATCGGATTCGGCACTCGTGACGCCCGCATAGCTGGTCAGTATCTCCTTCGCGAGCACTGGATCGCCTTTCTGGTCTCAGGGATGGGCGTGACTGTTGTCTTGCCCGCATTACTGCTTGTTCCAGTTCGGCTGCGGCAGGCGGCAAGAGGCCTTGTGCCGGCATCTCTTCTGGCAGTGCTAGGCGCCTGGTTGTTCCGCTGGAATGTGGTGGTAACCGGGCAGGAAGTCCCAAAAACGTCGGCTGGATTTTACCATTATTTTCCGGCGATTACGGGCCACGATAGCATAACAGAGGTCGTGGCCAATATGGCCTTTGCCTTTTTTCTACTCATTGTCCTGACCTGGCTTGTCCCGGTTGGAAGAGATAACAGGATAAAACACACGGAAATAGAAGAATCATGAAAGTATCCAGACGTAATCTTTTAAAGGGCATAGGGGCAGCTGGTGCCCTGGGTGTCTTCAGCGCCGGCTACAAGGGACCACTGCAATATATCACCAGAGGTTGGTGGGCCGGTGAAAGGCCTCGTAACGCTCTCAGCGGAAATGCCCCTGAACCGGAATTTCGGGTGGATAGTAAGACCGGAAAGGTCATTGTCAATCCAGATCAGTATGTTGCCAACACTGTCTGCGTTGGATGTACAAGCCTGTGTGGCGTTAGGGTGCGGGTGGATAAAAAGACCGGGAGGGTCCTGAGGGTAACAGGCAATCCGTATCATGTCCTTGCGGCATCTCCTGCTCTCCCCTATGAGACTCCAATAATAGAAAGTTACCTCTCTATTAGCAGGTATCGTAACAGTGGGCTCAGGTATCGTGCCACTGCCTGCGGCCGGGGAAATGCGGTGTTGGATAAACTCTATGACCCGTACCGTATCCGGACGCCGCTCAAACGCGTAGGCCCAAGGGGCAGTGGTCGCTGGAAACCCATTTCATTCGAACAACTAGTAAGGGAAGTAGTAGAGGGTGGAGACCTCTTTGGTGAAGGCCAGGTAGATGGCCTGCGGGCCATACGCGACCTGGAAAACCCCATAGACCCGGAGGCCCCTGAACTGGGCCCCAGAGCCAACCAACTGGCGTTCATAGCGGGCTTTCACGAAGGGCGTCTGCCCCTTGCCAAGCGTTTCATCATGTCCTCCTTTGGCAGTATCAACTTTACCGAACATGGGGGCAACTGTGGTCTGAGCATGCGGACCGGTTATGCTGCCCTGCTTGGAGACTGGGACAAGTATCCTCATCTGAAACCCGATTTTCGGAATACTCGCTTTCTCTTGAGCATAGGCACGGCCCCAGCCAACGCTGGAAATCCCTTTCAGCACCAGGGCAAACTGGTCGCCGAGGGACGTAGTGACGGTGATCTCACCTACGTAGTCGTGGACCCGGTGCTGACGAATACCAACAGTTTGACCACAGGGAAACGCAGTCGCTGGATACCTATCAATCCGGGCACGGATGGGGCGTTGGTTATGGGCATGATAAGGTGGATACTGGAAAAACGGCGCTACAATGCCGCCTTTCTAAGCCAACCGGGTGCCAGGGCTGCAGAAAATGCTGGTGAGGCGAGTTGGAGTAATGCCACCCACCTGGTCGTGGGGGATCCAACTGATGAGGACTACGGTAGATTTCTGCCAGCTCATCGGCTCGGGTTGGCTGATGCGAACAGACACGACGTCTTTACGGTCATTGATAAGGCAAGCGGAAGGCCCGTGGCCCATGACAATGCCTCTTCTCCGGCCGTGCTTTTTTATAAGGGCACTGTGGTGGATATGTCGGGTCGGTCTGTGGCAGTAAAGAGCAGTCTCCAACTCCTATTGGAAGAGGCGCAAAGGCACAGTCTGGACGAATACAGTGCTGCCTGCGGTACCCCGGTGGAGACGATCATTGGCCTGGCAGAGGAATTCACATCATACGGACGCCATGCTGTAGCAGACTGTCACGGAGGCACCATGCACAGCAACGGTTTTTACACTGCCTATGCCATCGTGATGCTCAATGCCCTGATAGGAAATCTTAACTGGAAGGGTGGCACCAGTGTGGGCGGAGGCCGCTACGCAGCAGTGAGTCGAGGTCCACGTTATAATATGGTGGACTTCCCAGGTAAGGTAAAGGCACGGGGCGTACGGATTAGCCGCCGAGGCTTCCGTTATGAGGACACCACTGAGTTCAAGCGAAAAAAGCGGGAGGGTCGCTCTCCATATCCGGCCGAGGCCCCATGGTATCCATTGTCTCACAGCCTCCAGTCTGAATATATTCCGTCGGCTTTAAACGCCTATCCGTATTCCATAAAGGCCATTATTTTCTGGAATACCAATCCGCTATACGGCCAGGCTGGTTTATACGACCGTTGCAAAAAAGACCTTGCCGATCCCAAAAAGGTACCTCTGATCATTTCCATAGACCCGTTTATCAACGAGACCAGCGCCTTTGCTGACTATATTGTACCCGACACCGTACTTTATGAAACCTGGGGGGATACCGGACCATGGGGTGGATATTTGACCAGGGCCAATTCTGTTCGCTGGCCAGCTATTGACCCTTCAGTGGACAAGACCCCGGCGGGTGACCCGATCTGTATGGAGAGCTTTCTCATTGCCGTGGCGAAACGAATGAATCTGCCCGGATTTGGCGACAGTGTCATTTCTGATGCCAACGGCGACCTTTATCCTCTGAATCATCCAGAGGACTGGCATCTGCGCGTGGCAGCCAATATCGCTTTTGACGCCGAACCCGTGCCAGATGCACCGGACGAGGAACTTATCATGACCGGCGTGGACCGCATCTGGGATAAGATCAAGGCAGTACTTAAGCCAGAAGAACGTCGTAAGGTGGCATATGTGTTGGCCCGTGGCGGTCGCTTTGAAGGCGAGGATCATGCCTATGATGGCGATTGGTTGACGCACCGCTACGACAAACCAGTGCAGATTTACAACGAGAAATTGGGCACATCGCGCAATAGTCTAACTGGAAAGCGTTTTATCGGTACACCTACTTGGATACCTCCTGTATTCGCGGACGAGACACCTCTTGAGTCAGTTTACAAGCCTGAGGAATGGCCATTTAAGACCGTCTCTACCAAGTCGCAATTGATGTCATCTGGGGTCATTGGCACGCCGAAGCTAGAAGAGATTCATCCAAATAACGCTATCATTATTCATGTAGATGATGCCATGGATTTGGGTATTCGTAGCGGAGATAGGGTGCGGCTCACCAGTCCTGGTGGCAGCGTGGAGGGCATCGCTTCAGTGCGGCGGGGCATTCAACGCGGCGCCATTGGTATTGAGCATGGCTATGGTCACTGGGGATTGGGAGCACGCAAAGAGCAGATCGGAAACAAGGTCTGGCGTGGCAGTGGACTTCGTGCAGCAGGTGTCGCCAACAATCGTCTAGGTATCAGCGATCCTGTCCGCAAGGGCATCTCGACCCTCGGTGACTTTGTTATTGGTTCTAATGCCCGTCAGGGGATACCTGTGAAGGTGGAAAAGGTATGAAGTCAGTCGAATTACTGGGGAAATATTCCCAGTTTGTTCCAATTTTTATATGAATGGCCATCTGCTGGCTTTGTCTAATCCACCATTTTTCGCTTGGCCGACCTACACAGCATCCATGCACGCTCCCCTCTGCCTTCATGGGGCTTCGGGCCTTTTTAGCTCCAAATGTTGGATTCGGCTGAATCGTTTCTTATAGGAGCACATCCGTATTCAGACTACACTACCTGTTGTCTTATCTTGAATCCAAACTGTTCAGCTCACAAGTTTGCCGAAGATGCAAGGTGGAGGGCACACAGACGCACTTATGCACTTAAGCTGCCCGACAACGTTAGCCCCATTCGGTAAAATTGCAAGTCCCTATGACATGAAGTTTGCACTTTTTCTCGGGCACTTGAAGTACATAGTCTGAGGTGAAGGGCTTTGGGATAAGGATAAGGTACACCTCTTTGTAGTTTGATTTGGTTGATAGCAATATCTTGAACATGAGATGAGATTGTTATAAAAAATAATAAGGATGGAGTTGGTTTTCCCATAGTTCCCACCATTATATCTGTAACGATTTTTTTAGTGGAATAGATTTTCAAAAAGGAATCAGGCCTGGAACTTCTATTCTTATTAAGACTCCTTCTCCTTATTCCATTTGCTTGGGGGCAAATATGAAAAAATTATTGATTTTCTTTTCAGCAGGTTGTTTGGGGGCATTGGCCAATAGTTTAACAGTATGGCTGTTTGGATACTTCGGTATTACTTCATTCTTTGGTGTGTCAATTGCCCCGTCCTTATCAGCAAATTGGCTTTATCCCCGAATTGTATGGGGAGGCATTTGGGGGCTTCTTTTTATCCTTCCAATATGGGAATCCAAACTACTACTGAAAGCCACAGCGCTCAGCCTATTGCCTACTGCAGTTCAATTGTTTGTGGTGTTTCCTTTAAAGGCCCACAAGGGTATAGCTGGCCTTGACTTGGGGCTATTGACTCCATTTTTTGTGTTGTTTTTCAACTGGGTGTGGGGGGCTGTTACGGCCATTGCAATAAAGTGTGCAAGATAAATAGACTAATCAGGTAAAGGATGGGGTCGCCTATTCCCCGTACACCTCGCTGGATGTGGGGCCGCACCGGACGTTTGGCTGACTTGGTATGCACTGTACCTTGGATCTAGAGCAAAATATTTCTTATCGAGGCAAGCCCGAGTAGAGTGAATCGTTTGTCATAGCCCTTTGGGTATCCTGCGTATCTGTTGGATTTATTCCATCCCCATCCTAAAAACGCTTGAATTCAGAGAATGTTCTTATGCTGTCATTACTCTGTTTCTTCCAGTTCGCTTTGCATGGTAGAGGGCTATGTCTGCCTGTTCCACCAGGCCTTCTACATCCAGGTCGTCTCCGTCGTAGGCACTAACCCCAATACTTACGGTTATTGGGATCTCTTCACCGCTCTTCACCCTTATGGGGCTTTTTGCCACCTCTTTTCTGACACGCTCTGCCACCTTAATGGCTCCAGGAAGGTCGGTCTCTACCAGAAAGAGAACGAATTCTTCTCCACCGAACCTTGCAAGGAGGTCAAAGTCACGGACACAGGACTTTATTCTCTGGGCCACTGCAATGAGCACCTGATCCCCTATGAGATGGCCATGGACGTCGTTTACTGCCTTAAAGTGGTCTATGTCTATTAGGAGACAAGCGGCACTTCGGCTCTTGCGCCTGAGCTTTTGCATCTCTCGTTCTGCAACAACGAAAAAGTGGCGACGGTTGTGGATCCCTGTTAGGGGATCTGTAAGGGCCATGAGCTGAGTCTCAAGGCTCAGGCGCCTTGCTCTGAGGAGTATTTCGATTCTTGCTGCAAGCTCTACCTTTTCTATAGGGGTGAGTATGATCTCATCAAGGGTGACCCAGAGCTGATTTGTGATGTATCGGACCTTTTCTCGGTTTGTAACCAGGAGGACCGGTAAAAAAACTGGACCCTCGGCCTCCTTCCTGGATTTTATGAGCTCGCGGTGTTCTTCGAATACTTGGCCATCCACGATGAGAAGGTCAAATTCTTTTCCGATGTCCTCGGGTTTCTCCATAACAGCCACCTGGTACTTTGTGCTGATCCAGTTGACCAGGAGCTCGAGATTCTTTTTATTTTTTACGCTCAAAAGTACCTTCATGGCTCAAGATCCCCAAGGAGATTCTTTACAACTGAAAGGAGAACCTTTGGGTTAAGGGGCTTTGTGAGTACGGCGCTGGATCCAACGGGAGCGGTAGCCCTACCCTTTGCCTCTGGTGGGTAGATGACTAGAAAGGGGAGTTTTTTCTCCAATAGCTCGTTTAAGAATGTCCAGATTGAACGGGCATATCCGCTTACATCCACTAGTACCAATGAAACCCCCTTTCCAGATACAGATGAGGCTTCTGTCAAGTCCTGTACGCCAAAGGCATCAATCCCGTTTTTTTCCAAAAAGTCCGTTAATAATTCTAGATTCTTTTTGTTTCTCCCAACCAAAAGGACCCTTCCGCTGTCTTTCATGATCTATTCCTTTTCCCCTACGAAAACCGGAGTACCAGAGAGGATATTTCGAAGGTTTGAAAGGGGTTCTCCCACCTTTATGCCAAAGCGAGTAATTTTGAATTCCCTGAGGGTCTTTTCAAAGTCACTAAATTTCTTTTTGAGAACACCTATGGCGCGCCTCATCTCTCCACCTATCTCTAGGTAGCGGAGGAATACGATGTTGTCTGCAAGATAACTTATGTGGTGGTCAGAGATCTTGAATTCGCCTGTGATGTTCCTTACCTCTGTGGGCAATATGACCAGGACCCCCATGTTGGCAAGGTATCTACAGACTGCATGGAGGTGTGCTCTCGGGTTTTCCCCACCCATGGCCATCTCATAGCCAGAGGTGGAATCTATCATAACAACCTTTGCACCTCCCTCTTCAACGTCCCGTTCTATAATGTTTGCGAATTCGTCTGGAAGCAGCGCAAGCGGCTCCACGTGTCTTATTTTTAGCCTTCCGCTCTCTATCATGGCCCTTGCTGGTATATTTACTGACTCGCACCTCGAGAGTATCTTTTCAGAGGTTTCTTCAAAGGCATAGACCACTGAGTTCTCGCCGCGGCCTGCCGCTTCTTTCAGGAAAATCATGCCCATGGTGCTCTTGCCAACACCGCTTGGGCCGCTTATCAGGGTGACGGTGCCGCGTTCGAGCCCTCCGTTCAAAAGCTCGTCGATTTCTGGTATGCCAGAAGAGAGTAGATCAAAAGAAAATTCAGCAGTGTGGAGTTCAGGCACTAGCCGCGGAAAGATCGTGATCCCCCCATAGCCAATGGTGTAGGAGTGAAGACCAGAGAGGAAGGATGAGCCCCTGAACTTTGTCACCTCGATAGTTCGGATCTCTTCCTTCACTCTGAGGTTTATTATTCCATCGCTCAAAAACATGAGGTCGTCGTCAGGGGCCTCGGCGCTTGCCTCTGAGGTAAAGAGGATGGTGCCGCCGTGTTCAGCAAGATAGCGGATGAAGCTGAGTGCCTGTTTCCTGAATTGGAAGGTGTCGGGAGCAAGGTAGCGGAACTGGGTCATTGAATCTATGAAAACCCTTTGTGGTTTTATGGATTCTACTGCGTTTATGATCATCTTTGTAACAGGCTCTCTTTCCACATCGGCAGGACTGAAGATGTCGTAGCTTTCGACTTGAGCGAAGAAATCAGGTGTTGGACTCAAATCAAGGAACTCCACGCCCTCAAGGTCTAGGCCAAAGGCCGCTGCGTTTTGGATCAGTTGCTCTTTCTTCTCTCCAAGGGTTATGAAAAGGCTCTTTTCGCCTTTTTTTACTCCTTCGGTCAAAAAGTGGTATCCAATTGTAGTCTTTCCAGCACCTGGCCCTCCTCGGAGAAGATAGGCCCTCTTTTCTATAAGGCCACCATTTAAAATCCTGTCGAGACCCTCTATACCTGTTGAGATCCTGACCGGCATTTCATCCCCCTTTTTTATGAGTGTTATTCCAGACAATGCAATCCTCGTTTCTAACTCGCTATGGTCTTTAGTAATATCGGTAAAACAACTGTTTTTTTAAAGAATACCTCCTTTCTTCATAAACGGATTTATTCTAATAGACGTGGAAGGAGGCATCTAGAATGGAAAAGTATATCAGGCAAATGGCAACAGAACCAGATGAAAACTTTTATGAAAAGGATTTTATTCGCTTCGGATGTCTCTGCTTGGTGCTACGTTTTTCTCACCAAGTTGGTGTTTGTCATTTTGCTTTGAATCGTCGCAACTTGTTGCCTCAGAGAAAAAAAGTGGTAAAGCATAATGTTTGAAACACAGTGTTAGTCTTTAATAGAGGACGTATTAACTAATGAAATTTTTTGAAGGAGGAAAGGTTTTATGAAGACAAAAGTAGTTTTTCATGTTAATCGGGACGATCAGGAATCGCTGCTCATTGCTCTTGGCAACATGGAGAATCTCCTAAAGGTGGTGCCCCCAGAGGAAGCAGGGGTCTATCTACTTTCCAATGGTAAGTCTGTAAAATTGTTCCAACGTGACAGGGCTTCTGAATATGCTTCCACTGTAAAAAGTCTGTCTGAAAAGGGTGTGCACTTCTTGGTCTGCAATAATTCACTCAATAAGTTTGGTATAAAGCCCGATGAACTTATAGAGGTATGTGAAGTTGTACCAGCAGGTATTGTGGAACTCATTAAATTACAGTCCGAAGGATGTGCCTATGTAAAACCGTAGTTGAATTTCAAGAAGAATTTTTTGTGATTCTTCGTGTGTATTGGAACTAATTTGTAAGCTGATGGCTCTTCTTTTCAGAAGAGTCCATCAATTTTTTTGAAAATATTGATTGGGATTTTTAAATATCCTCATTGACTATTCTGAGGGAGTCCATCATGGTTAATGTGTTGTTTAATTCATCTTAAATTTTCAGAGAAAATTTACATTTAACCTCGGAGAAGGTTAAAAAATAGCTAAACTTGAAATATACTAATTTTATAGCCTTTATGAATTTAAAAAAAAATATCGTATATGCCATCCTAATATGGACCACCTTAGTAGCCGTTTCATTCACTATCAATTATCTGAACGCAATAAAAGAACAAAAAAGAATAGCCATTGAGACTGCTAGATGCGTTTTCGACATTATTCTCACTACCCGTATGTGGAATGCCAGTCATGGGGGCGTTTATGTAGTTGTTAATGATAAAGTCAAACCAAATCCATATCTCAAAGATCCCATGAGGGATTTAGAACTTGATAATGGATTGAAGCTGACAAAAATTAATCCTGCCCTTATGACCAGACAAATTTCTGAGTTTGCAAAGGGAAAAGAAGGCATAGTATTCCACATTACCAGTCTTCGGCCAATCAATCCTTTAAATAAGCCAACTCCCATTGAAGAACGATTCCTCAAAGAATTTGAAAAAGGTGTAAAAGAGAGGGGCATTTTTATTAAGAGGGATGGAAAGACTTTTTACTTATATATGGCTCCCTTAATAACTAAAAAGACATGTCTTAAGTGTCATGCGCGGCAGGGCTATAAAGAAGGTGATATCAGAGGAGGTATAAGCATAACGCTTCCTTTCGTCATGGAGATGCCATGGCTACCTCTGGTGCTAGGACATATCGTCATATGGGTGGTGGTTTTATGTGGGATTGTAATTGCTGGAAATAAATTAAACAACGCCTATGAAGAATTGAGAAGGCAAGCCGTGTTCGATTCTTTGACAGGTGTTCCCAATCGTAACAGCTTATTTAGACGTCTGGTTGAAGAATACAGACGATGCCAAAGATATAGCCAGCCTCTATCAGTGATTATGTGCGATGTGGACGATTTCAAGGCATACAATGATGTCTACGGACATGTTAAGGGAGACGAATGTCTAAAAAAAGTTGCGCAGACCATAAGATCATCACTCAAAAGGCCTGGAGATTTTTGTGCTCGCTATGGAGGCGAAGAGTTTGTAGTACTTTTACCAGACACATCTCTTGAAGGGGCATTACATGTAGCTGAAAGAATACGAGCGAATGTAGAAAAGATGGCAATTCCACATATAAAGTCGCCTATCCAGGTAGTGACTATAAGTCTCGGGGTCGCTGCTGCTGAATGTAATACTTCAATTTCACACTATGAGTTGATAAAGCGCGCTGATATCGCATTATATCTCGCAAAACAGCAGGGAAAAAATCAGATACAACCCTATATTGAAAGCGATCTAAAAGAGGAGACAGTCAATACCTAATCGGTTCTCATAATTTACCGTGGAAATACCCGTTGGGATAATTCGCCTAATATGACAGGAAGAAGGTAGAAGGTAGAAGGAAGAAGCAAGCCTTGCCTGTACCAAAGCCAGAGACTGGAGGGCGAAGACGTTATAAAAAGTTCAAGGTGCAAAGTTCTCTTCCTTCAACTCAAAACTCAAAACTCAACACTTCTGAAATGCTCAACACTTTTATACGGGGGGTGACGAATTCGTTCGTCATGAAAGTTTGGGATTAACTTCTATAGTCTGCGTTTATTGACACATATTCCCTTGAAAGATCTGTGGTGAGGATTGAGGCCTTGCCTTTTCCAAGCCCAAGATCCAGGATGAGTCGAAAAGAGGTTTTCTCCATGGCGGATCTTGCACGTTCCTCTGCTTCCTTTCCTAGGCCCAAGCCATTGTCAACAAGTAGATGGTCATCAATCCATAGCTTTATCTTGGATTCATCCATGGGAATCAGGGTCTTGCCTGCACTTGCAAGGACCCTACCCCAATTGGGATCCTGGCCAAAAAATGCGGTCTTTACAAGTGGTGAATTTGAGATTGCCTGTGCTATTTTTATGGCATCATCCTGGCTCTTTGCGCCTTTTACAACCACTTCTACTGCCTTTGTCGCTCCCTCACCATCTTCAACAATCATTCTGGAAAGTTCCATACATATTGCATCTAGTGCATCCTTAAAGGCAAATAGATTGTCAGAGCCATCTTTGAGGACGTCCCCACCTGAGAGTCCATTTGCCATCACTAGTACTGTGTCGTTAGTACTTGTGTCTCCGTCGACTGTTATCCTATTAAAGCTCTTTTCACATGCATCTTGAAGGAGCTCTTGGAGAAGACCGCCACGAACTCTAGCATCGGTAACAATAAAGGCCAACATTGTTGCATGCGGCGGACCGAGATTTGGGCCGATCATTCCGGCCCCCTTGGCCATGCCGAATAGGCTGATACTTGTGCCATCAAGGTCAAGGCGCATGCCCTTTGTTTTTTCTCTGGTATCTGTTGTGAGTATTGCCTTGGAAACTTCCAGAAGCCCGTCTTCTGTGAGGTTTTCCAAGAGTTCTGGTATGGCGTTTACTATCTTTTCGGCTGGAAGCTGTTCTCCGATGACGCCTGTGGATGACATCAGGACCATGTCTTGATCCACACCCAATTCCTTGGCTAGGGCATCTAAAATAAGATTAGTCCGCTTGATGCCGAGTTCTCCTGTACAGGCATTGGCATTTCCGCTATTTACCAAAAGAGCCTTGAGGAGTACCTCTTTTTTTTCTTTAAATCTTTGAATACCAATTTTTACAGGGGCTGCCTTTACTGAATTTTTAGTAAAGCATGCTGCAGAGACTGCTGGAACGTCTGATACTATCATGCCTAGGTCTGGCCTACCCTGGTATCTTATGTTTGCGATTGTAGCTGCCCCTCTAAAACCTTTTACTTTAATCGCAGATGTATCCATCAGAGCGTCCTTTCGTAATTATTTCCTGCCGCAGCATTTTTTATACTTTTTGCCACTTCCGCAGGGACACGGGTCATTTCTACCCACTTTTTTCCCTTGGCGCCGGTAGGTTTGTGGTTTTTGAGCTTCTTCTTCGCCATGACTCAATTTTAGTTTTTCCTGCTTGCGACGCCTTTCTTCTTCAAGACGTTCTATCTCCACCTCGCGCATTGGACGTATTCGTAGAAGAAGACTGAGGGATTCCTCCTTGAAGCGATCTACCATATCAAGGAACATCTGGTAACCTTCCCTCTTGTATTCCTGCAATGGGTCCTTTTGACCATATCCCCTCAGTCCAATACCCTCTCTTAAGTGATCCATGCTGAGAAGATGGTCTTTCCAGAGGTTATCAAGGGTCTGAAGCACAATGAAGCGTTCGACTTGGCGCATCTCTTCACTGCCAAATCTTGCCTCTTGTTCTTCATAGGCCTTAAACAAGGCTTCTCTTATGACCTTTTCAAGTTCTTCTTTGGTAAAGGCATCTATTTCCGAAGGCGAAATGGAAAGTTCAACGCCGAATCCACCGTATAGCCTTTCCTTGAGGGCCTTCCAATCCCATTCTGATGGAGGCGTCTTTTCATCTCCGTAGGTGTCTGCAAGTTTTTCTGCTACCTCTTCAGCAAAGCCCAGTACTGTATCTCTTAGGCTTCCTCCTGCCAGGATTTCCCGCCTCTGAGAGTAGACCACTGTCCTTTGAGTATTCATTACGTCGTCGTATTCGAGGAGGTGCTTTCTTATCTCAAAGTTATGGGCCTCAACCTTTCTCTGGGCATTTTCAATGGCCTTGGAAAGCATTGGATGCTCTATGGGCTCCCCTTCCTCCATACCCAGTTTATCCATCATCTTTTGGATTTTGTCACCGCCAAAGATCCTCAAAAGATCGTCTTCAAGGGATAGATAGAATCTTGAGGAGCCGGGATCTCCTTGCCTACCTGCACGTCCACGGAGCTGGTTGTCAATGCGCCTTGATTCATGGCGCTCTGTGCCTAGAATGTGTAGGCCGCCCAGCTCTCTTACCCCTTCTCCGAGGACAATGTCAGTACCGCGCCCCGCCATGTTGGTGGCAATGGTGACTTTGCCTTTTTCACCTGCGTGTTTTACGATTTCTGCCTCTCTTTCATGGTGTTTGGCATTCAATACCTCATGAGGGATGCCACGCTTTTTGAGCATCTTTGAGAGCATCTCAGAGTTTTCCACGCTGGTGGTACCAACGAGGACTGGCCTTCCGATTTTGTGGAGCTCTTCAATTTCCTTTACTGCTGCCTCAAACTTTTCCCTTACTGTCCTGAAGACAAGGTCTGGGTAGTCTTCCCTTATCATGGGTTTGTGCGTGGGGATGACCACCACGTCAAGATCGTAAATCTTTTTGAATTCCTCTGCTTCTGTATCGGCTGTACCAGTCATACCGGCAAGCTTTTCATACATTCTAAAGAAATTCTGAAACGTTATGGAAGCGAGGGTCTGGTTTTCGCTTTCTATCTTTACCCCTTCTTTGGCCTCCAGGGCCTGGTGGAGGCCGTCAGAATAACGCCTTCCAGGCATTAGACGTCCAGTAAATTCATCTACAATTATGACTTGGCCGTCCTTTACTATGTAATCTACGTCTTTTTTAAAGAGTACATGGGCCTTTAGGGCCTGTTGTACGTGGTGTAGGAGTTCTGTATTTGCCGGGTCGTAGAGGTTATCTATCTTTAACAATTTTTCGCACTGAGCTACGCCTTCTTCGGTGAGGGTTACTGTTCTGGCCTTTTCGTCTATGGTATAATGAAGTTCGTTTTTAAGGTGTGGAATAATGCGATCTACCCTGTAATAGAGCTCTGTAGACTCTTCTGAGGGGCCTGAAATGATCAGAGGGGTCCTCGCCTCGTCGATGAGAATACTGTCTACTTCGTCTACGATAGCATAGTAAAACTCCCTCTGTACCATATCCTCAAGGGAGTATTTCATGTTGTCTCTCAAATAATCAAAGCCAAACTCGTTATTAGTGCCGTAGGTTACGTCGCACAGATAGGCCTCTTTCCTCTCTGCATCGTCGAGCCCATGTACGATCACTCCCACTGTAAGGCCAAGGAATTTATAGACGGCCCCCATCCACTCCGCGTCTCTTTTGGCCAAATAATCGTTAACAGTAACAACATGTACGCCACGGCCGGTGAGAGCATTCAGATATACAGGCATGGTGGCCACAAGTGTCTTACCTTCACCTGTCTTCATTTCAGCAATTTTCCCCTGGTGAAGGACAATGCCACCTATTAATTGGACGTCGTAGGGCCTCATGCCCAAGACCCTCTTTGAGGCCTCACGTACAACTGCAAAGGCCTCTGGAAGAAGGGAATCTAAAGATTCGCCCTTTTGAAGGCGTTCTTTAAATTCCTGGGTCTTTTTAGATAACGCAGCATCATCCAGTTTGGATACTTCTGGTTCAAGGGAGTTTATCTTGTCCACTATTGGACGAATACGTTTTAACTCGCGATCGTGCTTTGTCCCTATTATCTTTGTGAGCAGCTTTGCCAGCATATTATGATATTCTCCTGTATTCTCCTAGCTAAATCCTGCATGGTGAATGCGGGAAAAATTTTAACACGATGGGATTCACCCGAAAAGTGAATTATCGTTCTTGGGCCAACAGCTTTTAACCTGTTATGGTTTACTCATTCGCCATGAAGGATCTAGGTCCTATAATTCTATCATGAGAGCCACTTCATCGCAGTCTGGAAATTTAGGGCATTTTAGACAATCTGACCAGACCTTGTGTGGCAGGATCTTTTTGTCCACTTCTTTGAATCCCATTTTTTTGAAAAAGATGGGTTGATAAGTGAGGGTAAAAACTCGATAGATTTCTAGTGTCAGAGCCTCGGAAATAGCAAATTCTACTAGAGCGGAGCCGATGCCTCGTCCTTGAAACTGCTCCATTACAGCGAGGGACCTGATCTCAGCAAGGTTTTCCCAGGATATGTGTAGTGCGCAGGTTGCAACTATGTTACCTTCCTCATTGACGAACACGGAATAGTCCCGTAGGTGGTCATAGAGATCACTTAGGGACCGAGGTAGCAATAGCCCCTTGTCACCAAAGTGAGTCAGGATCGAGTGTATGTTGGGTATGTCACTAATTTTGGCCTTTCTGATCAAGGTTATCTCACAGGAATTATATATGATTTTTGCTTAAATTTTTTTATGAGTTCCTCTGCCCCCTTCTTGGCCTCCTCTATTGATGGATACCTGCCAATACAGACTCTGTGCCAGATGCCCTTCTTTGGACCTAGGTCGATCTTTTTTACAAATGCCTCAAAGCCCCTGTTCCGCCATCGAAGAACCTCTCGTTGCGCATGCTTCATATCACGAAAAGAGGCGACCTGTAATGCAAAATATGGTCTTGGTTTACTTCTGGATAGATTCTTGCTTGGCTTAGAAACCTTGTGAACGATATTTTCCTGAGGCCTCTGCGGGGTCGATTTGACTTCTGGTTTAATATCTTCTGTAATGAGAGTTTCCTGCGATGTATGAGATTCAGCCTGTTTTTCTTCTTTAAGGACCAAAGATTTTGACGTGGAGTCGTCTTTTTTATGGTTGGAAGACGATTCCTTCATTGTAAAGAGAGGTTTTTCCTCAGAAGGCCTGGCATCGTATGATTCTCTAGACTGAATTTGGGACTCAATAGGCGGGTTAAGGAGTTCTCTGGCTGGGGTTGTAACCTTTTTCCCCACCCAAACCCCTAAGACAAAAGTCCAGATAATAGCTGCAAGGCCGCCGGTTATTACAGCCATAAGGCCTCCCCAACCCATCTCAAGCCTAAAGGGCGGCCTTTTTTTTGTCTTTTTTGCCATTTGTTTCGCCTTTTGCCTACATCATATGCTACATTTGTAGCAGGTAACGGTGCAATCCCCGAAAAAATCTATCATATTGAAATGTATTTGCTTTCAGGGGCGCCGTAGATACAAGGCGGAGGGCGCGAAGTCGTACTCCCTGTACGTCGAGCGCCCGACAACGCAATAGATGCGGTGCCCTGGAAGCAAATACTACATTGTTTCTGGCGCTTCTACCCCCAGAAGAGCAAGTCCGTTTCTTAAGACTTGTTTTACTCCCCTGGCCAGATAGAGGCGGGCAAAAGTAAGTTCTTCTTCATCCGTAATGAATCTATGTTTGTTATAATAGCCATGAAGCTTTGATGCAAGCTCGGTGAGGTAAAAGCTGAGTCCGTGCGGTTCAAAATTGATTGCACATGACTCTACTATTTTGGGAAAGGCCTCCAGCGCTTTTAGTATCGTAAGTTCCTCTTTGGTGTTTAAGAGCTCCACTTTGGGCTGGTCTTTGAGTTCATCGGGATTAATTCCCTTTTCTCTTGCCTTTTCAAATACGCTTGAAAGCCTGGCATGAGCATATTGTACGTAATAAACTGGGTTTTCTTGACTCTTCTTCCGAGCGACCTCCAGATCAAAATCTAGGTGGCTGTCTGAGCGCCTGGTGAGAAAGATAAACCTTGCGGCGTCCTTTCCCACATCTTCTAGGACTTCTCTTAGGGTGACAAACTCACCTGCCCTGGTGCTCATGGCCTTCAATTTCCCACCTTCTAGGAGGTTTACAAGCTGAACAAGTATTACCTTTAATCCTTCTGGGTCTTTGCCAAGGGCTTCTATGGCTGCCTTGACCCTTGGAACATAACCGTGGTGGTCAGCGCCCCATATGTCGACGAGTATATCGAATCCACGTTCGCACTTATTTCTGTGATAGGCTATGTCTGCAGCAAAGTAAGTGGTAACGCCATTTGAGCGTCGTACTACCCTATCTTTTTCATCCCCAAAGGCCGAGGATCTAAACCACAATGCCCCGTCCTTTTCATATATATGACCGCTTGCACGTAATTCCTCTATGGTTTGTTCAACAAAACCTGAGTCATGTAAGGTTTTTTCACTAAACCAATTATCAAAAAGACAGTTAAAGTCCTCGAGGTCTTTTTTGATGCCGAGGCTAATGTCTTTTACTGCAACCTCAGTGAAAAAATCGAGGCACTCTTCTAATGGAACGTCAAGAAACTTGTCGCCCTGGGTCTCAACGACCTTTTTTGCAATTTCTCGTATGTATTCCCCTTGGTAACATTCCTTTGGAAATTCGATTTCACGTCCAAAGCATTCTTGATATCTAAGATAAACGCTTTTACCAAGGGTGTTCATCTGATTCCCGGCATCGTTAATGTAGTATTCTCTCTGGACTTCATAGCCGGCAAAGTCAAGGATCCTGGCCAGACTGTCTCCAATGGCGGCACCTCTGCCGTGGCCAACGTGAAGCGGGCCTGTGGGATTGGCGCTTACGTATTCTACTAGTACCCTCTTGCCCTGTCCGGTGTCAGTTCTGCCGTATGCATCGCCTTGGGACAAGATGTTCTTCAAGTGTTGTTGCCAGTATGACTCAGCAATGAAAAAGTTTAGAAAACCTGGACCTGCTATCTCGATTTTTTTGAAGATTGAGTCCTTTTCAAGTAGGCCTTTTAAGATTTCGCCAATGGCCCTTGGGGGCATTTTTAAAGGCCCTGCCATGGCTAGTGCGATATTGCTGGAGTAGTCTCCATGGGCCTCTAGCTTTGGGGTAGAGATTTGGTGCCTGGGTTGAGCACCAGTTTGGGGCAAATCCCCATTTTCTACAGCGGAATTAAACGCCTCTATGACCTTATTATAAATAATTTTTTGTATCATGACGCTTGAAATTAAGATTGTGGCGTCTGAATGTCAAGACTGGATATTTCATATTTGCCCCCTTGAATCTTCAATTGTGCCAACGTGACTTTGACGCATCCCTGAGATTTAAATTAACATTCTTGACATTACAAAAAAAAAACACTATGAGACCAGCATGGCTATTACAGTATATTCATCGCATTTGAAAAAGAAGATCCCTTTCTCCCCTATTGAAGAGGGAAAGGTGCGAATGTATGTATGCGGAATTACCGCATATGACAGGTGCCATATTGGCCATGCCCGTTCCGCAGTGGTGTTTGATTCCATTTTCCGTTATCTCAGAGAAAAGGGTTTTGAGGTAAAGTTTATTAGGAATTTTACGGATATAGATGATAAGATTATTAACAGGGCCAAGGAAGAGGGCATTTCTCCGAAAGAGCTCGCTGAAAGGGAAATAGCCCATTTTTATGAGGATATGGACGCCCTAGGGATTGAAAGAGCAACTTTTGAGCCCAGGGCTACAGAGCATATCCCTGAGATTATTGCCCTGATCGAGACCCTGATTGAAAAAGGTCATGCCTATGAGAGGGGAGGAGATGTCTATTTCAGAGTGCGCACCTTCCCCCAATATGGTGAGCTTTCCGGGAGAAATATAGATGAGTTGAGGGCAGGGGCCAGAATCGATGTAGGTGAGCTGAAGGACGATCCGCTTGATTTTGCCCTTTGGAAAGGGGCCAAGCCAGGAGAGCCAAAGTGGGATAGCCCCTGGGGTGAAGGGAGGCCGGGATGGCATATTGAGTGTTCTGCAATGAGCATGAAATACCTCGGCAATACCCTAGACATCCATGGAGGGGGGCTAGACCTAATTTTCCCCCATCATGAAAACGAAAAGGCTCAGTCTGAGGCTGCTACTGGGAGACCATTTGTCAACTACTGGCTCCACAATGGTTTCGTCACAATAAAAGGCGAAAAGATGTCCAAGTCCTTGGGTAATTTCATAACCATTAAGGACATCTTGAGTGAATTTCACCCTGAGGCCCTGCGTTTGTTCTTGCTGTCCAAGCACTATAGGAGTCCGTTGGACTATAGCCCTGAGGCCCTGCGTGAAAATGAGGCAGCTATATCGAGGTGCTACTATACACTATTTGAAGCCTTAGATGTCATTGAAGCTCCTGTTAAAAAGAAGCGGCCGATAGAAGGTCGGGCCCAGGATGCCCTGAGGGAATTGGAGGGAGTCAAACAGGCATTTTATTCGGCCATGGACGATGATTTCAATACAGCGAAGGCCGTAGGTCATCTATTTGAAGGGATTCGCCACTTAAACACTGTTATAGAAGAGGCAAAACGCCGACCCTCAGCCCTATATAAGGATGAGTTACAAGAGGCACTGAAAACGTTTAGCACCATAGGTAAGGTGCTGGGTATTTTACAGGAAGATCCCAAAGAATTTTTAGAACGTAGAAATATCTCCTATCTTAAGAGTATTGGACTTACCAAGGAATATGTTGAAGACGCCATAAAGAGGCGTGAACTGGCAAGAAAGGCCAAGGATTGGCAGACAGCAGATTCCATTAGGGATGAACTTCAAAGTAAGGGAATATCCCTCATGGATACTCCACAAGGGACGAGGTGGCGGATAGAAAAATAGAGCATTTGGGCCCCCTTTTTCACTTTTGAGAGGGATGGGCCCTTTCCTGAGTTGGAACAATAGGAAGGGAGTTAAGGTTCAAGGCTCTTTTCCAAAACCTTTTGGAGTTCCTCGTCTTCTATTACATCCTCTATCTCTTTGATATCAATATCGATATCGGAATCCCCCAATTCCTCTTCTTCGCCTACGATTAAGTCGGAGACATCTATTTCAGAAAGATCTACAGATGGGGTAGCCTCAGGGGGCTGTGTCTCTGTAACAAGGTCTTGGAACCAGGAAAAGTCGGGTTCTGGCTGTGGGAATTGGCCGAGTTGTTTTTGGACTTCTGTAAGGTCCTCGCCACACGTGTTACAGATGCTAATATGATCCCATGATATGTTGCCGCACTTGGTACACCTCATAAATGCCTCTTGTTTTTTAATGGTTATTCTGTAGTTATTAAATAGTAAGTTATTATTCAAATTTACAAAAGCAAAAACACTTTGTCCATTTGGTAAAGAAATGGATCGGGACTTTTCCCCTCAGTGGCCAATGCCCAAAGAGGGAAAAGTCTGTTTTTGTCTTGAGTGTGGATGTGGCCAATATTTTTTTGTTTGTACCTAAATCCTGCAATTGACGAGTTTGCCCAAGATGCGAGGTGCGAGGGAGGTTTATTTGCCCCCTTTTGCCGTGCAGGATATAGGTTGTAAAGTGTGGACCTATGCTTCAAAAACTTGTGCACTTAATAGGGATTTCAGGGACTGGAATGGGTGCCCTGGCAGGCCTTTTGAAAGAAAAAGGTTTCAGGGTCCAGGGCTCAGATACTGCTTTTTATCCTCCAATGGGGCCGTTTTTAAAGGGATTGGGGATTAGACTATTAGAAGGCTTCTCAGAAAAAAACCTTGATCCAAGGCCAGACCTGGCGATTATTGGCAATGTTGTGAGGGCGGATAATCCTGAGGCCCAAAAGGTGTTTTCCCTGGGAATACCGTATTATTCTTTTCCAGATGCCCTGAGGGAATTTTGGCTCGTTGATAGGACTGTAATCGCGGTTTGTGGTACCCACGGAAAGACTACTACGAGCTCTCTTACTGTCTCCGCACTTAGGAATAGGACCCCTGGCTTTATGGTGGGGGGGATATTAAAGGACTATGGTCGGGGATTTGACCAGGGCGGCCCTCCTTGGTTTATAGTGGAGGGAGATGAATATGACACTGCTTTTTTTGATAAGACCCCTAAATTTCTTCATTATTGTCCAAGGTATGTCATTCTAACAAGCATAGAATTTGACCACGCAGACATATATAAGGACATTAATGAAATTAAAGGGGCCTTTTCGAGGTTGATGGAACAGTTGCCAGAAGATGGGTTGGTGTCTGCCTGTTCTGATTCTAGGCATGTTTTAGATGTAGTGAAAAGGGCAAATTGTAGGGTTGTCACCTATGGGGTTGGAGAAAAAGCCCAATATAGGCTAGTGGACTATGTAGTAGAAAACGGCGAGACAAAATTCGTGGTGCAGACAAAAGGACGCGTAATTGAAGGCAAAATTCGACTTCCAGGGAGACATAATGCCCTAAACGCCACTGGAGTTCTTTGTCTTTTACTCGAGATTGGTCTTGATGAAAAGGAGGTCCTAGATGGCCTTTATAAATGTGGAGGGGTAAAGAGAAGGCAGGAGGTTGTAGTAGAGGCCTCTGGCATCACACTTATTGATGACTTTGCCCATCACCCAACAGCAGTTAAAGAGACCCTTACGGCCTTGAAAGAACGGTATAAACAGAGGCGCCTGGTTGTGGCTTTTGAGCCGAGAACAAATACAAGTAGAAGGAGTGTCTTTCAGAGGGTGTATCCAGAGGCCCTTTCTCTAGGCGACCTTGTCCTCGTACGTTCGGTTCCAGACCCTGAAAAGGCACCTCCTGGAGACAGATTTTCGTCAGAGACTCTTGTGGAAGATCTTAATGCCATGGGCAAGTCCGCGTTCCTTTTTAAGGATGGAGATGAAATATTAGCTTATCTTAAAGACGAGCTTAAGAGTGGAGACGTCGTTGTGGTCATGTCAAATGGTAGCTTTGATGGCTTAATTGAAAAGATGACTGTTTTTTTGAGGGGTAAGAATCATGCCCGATTCCTTTAAAATCCTCCATAGTAGTAAGGACGGTCCTTATCGGACAGGGATTCTCAATCTATTTCACGGTCAAGTAAAGACCCCTTGTTTTATGCCAGTTGGTACTCTTGCCACAGTAAAGGCAGTGAGTCCTGACGAATTAAAAGAGGCAGGGGTAGGGTTCATCTTATCTAATGCATATCATCTGTATCTCAGGCCAGGTCATGAGCTCATAAGAGATCTAGGCGGGCTTCACTCGTTTATGAATTGGGATCGCCCAATTCTTACTGACTCTGGAGGCTTTCAGGTCTATAGCCTGGCGTCCATGAGGAAAATTACAGAAGATGGGGTGGTTTTTCAGTCACATTTGGATGGCTCATATCATAAGTTTACACCTGAAAAGGTGATTGCCATCCAAGAGGCATTGGGCTCTGATGTCATGATGTGCCTTGATTGGTGTACTGGTTATCCTGTGGAACGACAGGAGGTTGAAAAGGCTGTTGAGATAACCACCCTTTGGGCTAAACGTTCCATAGAGGCCAGGGAGAGAAGAGAGCTCAGGCTCTTTGGGATCATCCAGGGAGGCATGCACAAAGACCTCAGAAGAAGGAGTGCTAATGAACTCCTCTGCCTTGATTTTGATGGTTATGCAATCGGTGGATTAAGTGTAGGTGAATCTCAGGATATCATGTTGGAAATGATAGAAGAGGTGGTACCAATTGTCCCTCGTTCTTATCCTTTGTATCTAATGGGTGTTGGGACCCCAGAAGATATTGTAGAGGCAGTACATCGAGGCGTTGACATGTTTGATTGCGTTCTTCCAACAAGAAATGCGCGAAATGGTATGGCATTTACCCGTTTTGGAAATTTAAATATAAAGAATGCCGCTTTTGAAAGGGATTCATCGCCCCTTGATCCAGAGTGTTCTTGCTATACCTGCAGTAGATTTTCAAGGGCCTATCTCAGACACCTTTATAAGTCCAGGGAACTTTTGGTATATAGGCTACTTACTATTCATAACATCTTCTACTATATGGAACTTATGAATTCTATTAGGCAGAGTATAGAAAAAGACACTTTTATGGATTTTAAAAAGAGGTTTTATGAGCAGAGGGCAAACAAAAAATAAATGAAAATGGGTTGAAATGTCAAAAATAATCCAGTCTAATAGGCTAAAATCCTAAAAAAGGAGATAATGATATGGACTTCCACTTGATTCAAGAGGCTTTTGCAATGGCCCCCCCACAAAATGGCCAGGGCGGGGGAAATCCTTTAGTTGCCTTTTTACCCCTTATTATCATTTTTGGAATATTTTACTTTCTCCTTATCAGGCCCCAGCAAAAACGGGCTAAAGAACACCAGAATTTTCTTGCCAACCTTAAAAAAGGCGATGAAGTGGTCACAAACGGTGGAGTCATTGGAAAGATCGTAGGTTTAACAGAAGATGTTGTTACATTAGAAATAGCAGAAAAGGTGCGCGTCAAGGTGCTTCGTAATTCAATAGCTGGTAGTGTGACAGCCAAAAATTAAAAAATTCTTAATGAATTGTTGGCCTTCAGCCGATAAACTGAAAAGATAAGTTATATAATTCGGTTGGAGGCCTTTAATGAAGAAGCAAAATCTGTTTCTTTCAGTCTTAATCTTTTGTGTTTTTCTGATCTCCGGATGCGGATCAAAGGTCATAGAGACAGTATCTCCCTTAACACCTCCTGTTTCTTCAGATACAAGTGGGATTAGTATAGCGATCCTTCCTTTAGCAGATTATACCAATGGCTATTCCATAGATGATGCTGCTAGAAGGCAGATAAAGCTCGAAACCGCTATCAGCTATGAACTCACACGATTGGGGATCTATCCTGCTCTACAAGAAGATGTAATCCAGTGCCTTTCTGATATTGGAGTAATAAAAATAATAGAGACGCCAGAGGTAGGATCATCCCAGAGATTTATTCAACGTGAGCTGTCTTCTGGCTGGTCCGATGAAATGCGTATGGAAGTGCAGAAGATCCTTGCATCTAATAGAGGGAGTTCTCGCTGGAACACAATAAAAACTAAAAAAATTGGTCTTGATCCAGGTACTCTCATGGCAATTGGCCAAAGGCTTGGGGTGGATTATGTCCTCAGAGGGCGGATTGTAGAATACGAGATTAGAGATGACCGTAACCTCAATCCATTGCAAAGGGGAATTCTCCCCTTCTTTTTTGATCTGAGTTCAGCAACTGTGTTTGGAGTTGCAAGATCAGACACTTATGATCTGTGGCATGATGTTAGTGTGGGAGGCCTTTTGGGGGCGGTATTTGGATCGTCAGCCAATCATCCCTTTAATGCTCCATCCAAAAAGACTAGTATTCTGAATGATGGGCATCCAAGGCTTGGAGACTCTGTAGTAAGTGAAAGCGGTGGATTCGATGGTTCCCATGGACTTAACGCCGCATTTTGGGGGGCTGCCGGAGCAGGCGCTGCCTATCTTGCCTACAATGGAGGGAAGGTGCCGGAAGCAGTGGTCCAGGTGACCTTGGCCCTTCAGGATGTCCATACAGGAAAAGTGCTGTGGGCCAACAGGGTAGAAAAAATGGTCCAGCCCAAAAGTGTCTGGTCAGATACTAGTGTTAGAACACAGGTTGATCTAGCTGTTGAAGAGGCAGCCAAGAGTCTTGTCCAGGGTCTCGCGAAGGTTTTAGAAAGTCTTACAAGAGAAGCTTCTAAAGAACACTTCACTTACTCTTTCAAGAAAACACCCAGTTTTGAAGAGGAGCTAAAGGTTATACCAAAGGTTCCAGAGACATTAGAGGAAAAAACAGGAGAGCTTCCTGAAGAATGGGGGTCATAAGAGAAATGAGGAATGCGGGCATTTCTAAATTAAGTTTCGTTATTCTTACCCTTATAACATCTTTGTTTATCCCATTCTTAAAGGCCTATGGTGTGACTTGCAGCACAGAAAATGGCCTTCTTTTTGTGTCCCCTAGTGAGATCGTTTTTTACATAAGTATTGAAGATTCCAAGGATCCTACCCCCGTTACCCTGAATATTGATGGCCAGTTATTTTCAGGAAATGGAACCACTACGACTTTATGTTGGACTGCTGTTTCGAGTACAGATTGGATCGAATTCCAAGGCCTCGACAGTCGAATCGTGAGTGGCCAGGGACAGGGAGGCAGTCTTCAGGTAACAGTGGATATTTCCAAATTGCCTTTTGACCAGATGGCTTATTTAGGGGGAACCTCTACTAGCTATGAAGGAAATATAACCATTTCCAGTAACCTCGTAAAAACCGAAGCCTTGGGTGGAACAGGGATTATTGAAGAAAGGACTATCCCTGTAAAGGTGTATGTGAATAGTCTCAGAATTGTAAAGGAAGAAAACCTTTCAACCTCTCAATCGCTTTCACTACCAATATATATTCCGGTTTCAAAAAATATTCGTGGAGCCCTTTATGTATTACTGGAACATACAAGACTTCTGCCTGATCAGGTGCTTGCATATCGTGTTGATTCAAATAATGAGGCAAGGTATGACCTCTTTAGTGATAGGGGGCATCTCACAGATGAGGCCGGAGATCTATTTTTTGCCCCAGACATTCAAAATGTCCCAGTGATGGTACCTTATAGTTTAGATGACACATTTCCCCCCATGCCATATCAATCTTTTAATTTGCCATCAGCCGATGCCAATTCCTCTTTGAGCAATGTTAAAGGCTATATCCCCGTAAATATTGGTGAAGGATTAAAACTTAAGGGGCTAGAGGGTGACTTGATTGTGCGCGCTCTAGTAGGAGATCCAAAGAATATTAAAAATTGGAGACTCTGGAAAGAGCTCCTTTATGAAGTGGTCCATATTTCGCCAATAACAGGTACTTGGGTTGTCACCGAAGAATTTAATGGAAAGAACTACTCGTACATAAAAGAAGACGGGACAGCGTATCCTTTGGTCCTTACAGAGGGCAATGGATCGTTGGAAGGCAGGTGGCTCATGCCAGATACGACCATCCATCTTAGTGTGCAATATCTGGATAGGCCTCAAGGTGGTTATGAGATATATTTTCAAGAACCAAGCAATTTATTTGGTCTAGTAGAATACCTTTATACAATCGAAACTATTGAAGGGTCCGGATACATTGAAGGCACCTGGCAGTATAGGATAGTAGGAGACTCTAACTGGTCAATACCACAAAAATTTTCAGCAATTCGTCAAGAGGTAGTGATACCCCTCAATAAAGATTGCAATTGTTATTTAGTAGATGGCAAGGTGAATGGCTATCCCATACAGTTCATAGTGGATACTGGAGCATCTACGGTATTGTTAAGTTCAGCCGATGCCCAAAATATGGGAGTGGATTTGAGTGATACCAGTCGGTGTGTGCCTGGTTCAGTTACTGGTGTTGGAGGTCAGGTAAGTGCCGTGTTTTGTATGGTGGATATAGAGCTGGGAGGATGGCTACTGAAGCGCAATGTGTGGGCTGGTTTTTCTGATACCTGGTCTGGCCCTGGGCTTTTGGGGATGACTTTTTTGGATACTATTCATGTTTCAAAAGGTTCTGATGGAACTCTAATTTTAGCCCCATGATGCATCCCACAAGCAGAGTGTGCGTAATTTGTTAGTTTGACAAAAATTGTCAGCATTTGATCAAAAAATGTCATCTTAGGGCTCAATTTGTCAAAAAAAACGTTGTCCATGTGGGTATTGAATGGGAATGGTCTCGAAATTAATCGTGTTTGATTTGGCATAACTGTTGCTTTCTATCTAGTAACGTGAATAAAATGAAAGGAGGAATATATTTGGTAAAAGGTAAACGACACTTTCTTTGGCGGTCGTCACTAAATCATTTAATGACAAATAATAAATTATAGGAGGTGTAATTATGATGATGGAAAAGTTTTTACCCAAGGCACACAGATCAAGATTCTCAGAAGGGTTTTACCCTTGTGGAATTGATGATAGTCATTGCAATTATTGGAATTTTGGCGGCTATCGCACTGCCGCAGTATAATTCTTACAGAAAAAGGGCTAAGGCAAAAAATTTGATCGATATTGCTAGGGCTTGCGCAATGGAACAGGCATCTTACTGTCAGGGTGATAGCAGTGCAGACAATGCGACTCTTATGGGATTACAGTCATGTTCCACTTCCTATAATCTCCCCTCAGGAGAGGCTGTTACACTTAAAGCCAAAACTGGTGGGACAGCTTGTAATGGTTTAGGTGTAAACGCAACAGCGACAATAAGTGGAACAACCTATTCTGCATACTGTTCAGGAACTTATAATGAGTCCGTGACTTGTAGTCTTACCCCATAAAAACATTACACTTTTCAAATTTTCTAATTAAAAAAGTTTTAGCAGGTGAGACACCTGAAAAGGCCCTGATCTCACCTGCTAATTTTTTGATAAAATAATTGCAGTCCTCGGTCAAAAGTATAATTTTTAGCGAATTTCTGAGCAATTTAGATAGTTGAAAGCTCAATAGGTAGTAATGGCCAATCAACACTTAAAATATTCTCTGTACCAACTCACAAACTTAGGAATTCCCTCTTCAAGTGTGGTTTTAGGTTCAAAGCCAACATCACGTTTTAGGTCTTCGATGTCTGCATAAGTAGCTGGGACATCCCCTGGCTGCATGGGGAGAAGATTCTTTTTGGCCTTTTTCCCAATGGCGTCTTCTATTATTTCAATGAACCTCATGAGAGATACAGGTTCGTTATTGCCAATGTTGTAGATCTTGTATGGGCAATAACTTGATCCAGGATCAGGGTTATCACCACTCCATGTAGGATTGGGTTCAGGGATTTTTGCCATTACCCTAACCACCCCTTCTACTATGTCGTCTATATAGGTAAAATCCCTTTGCATATTGCCGTGGTTAAAGACATCTATGGGACGGTCTTCCAAGATAGCCTTTGTGAAGAGAAACAGAGCCATGTCAGGTCTTCCCCATGGGCCATAGACAGTGAAAAATCTGAGTCCAGTCGCTGGAATGCCGTAAAGGTGGCTATAACAATGGGCCATAAGCTCGTTTGATTTTTTTGTGGCGGCATAAAGAGATACCGGATGATCTACATTGTGGTGAACTGAAAAGGGCATTTTGGTATTTGCACCGTAAACAGAGCTTGAACTTGCAAATACCAGGTGCTTTACATCAAAATGTCTGCACCCCTCTAAGATATTTAAAAAACCCATTAGGTTCGTATCCACGTATGAATGAGGGTCTTTTAGACTGTGTCTAACACCGGCCTGGGCTGCAAGGTTAACCACGCAGTCAAATCCCTCATTCTTAAAGAGCTCGTGCATGGCCTCTCTTTCTTTCATGTCCATCTTGTAAAACTTGAAGCCACTATTTTGCTGCAACAATTTTAATCTAGCTTCTTTGATGGATGGATCATAATAAGGGTTCAAGTTGTCTATCCCCACCACTTCTTTTCCCTTTTCTAAGAGCCTTTTAGATAAGTGATATCCAATAAATCCAGCAGCTCCTGTAACCAATACCTTTTTGTAGTCAAACATTGTGTTCTGCCTCCTATTCTACTGTAACGCTTTTAGCGAGATTTCTGGGTTGGTCAACGTCGCAACCCCTTTGAACAGCGATTTCGTACGCAAGTAATTGTAAGGGGATTGTATACAAAAATGGATTAACGTCCCTGTCATCAACCTTCGGGACCTCAATTAATTCCTTGGATAGTTTTTTGAGTTTTTCATCCCCTTTTTCCCCTAAACTTATAACTATGCCGCGTCTGGATCGGACTTCTTCTATATTGCTGAGGAGTTTTTCATAGACATGGTCTTGTGGAGCAAGGCATACCACAGGCATGTTTTTGTCTATGAGTGCAATGGGACCATGTTTCATCTCTCCGGCAGCATAGCCCTCTGCATGAATATAGGATATTTCTTTTAATTTGAGAGCGCCTTCAAGGGCTACGGGGAAATGGAGACCTCTGCCAAGATAAAGAAAATTTGGGTACTGCGAAAATTCACAAGAAAGATCTTTAGCCCGATTGTGCCATGCCTTTAGTTCCTCTTCTATTAGTCCAGGGACTTCAAGCATTACATCAATTTTCTCTTTTATGGCTTTTTGGTCGAGAGTCCCCCTAGCCTTTGCCATAAAAAGCCCCAAAAGATAAAGGGCTGCAAGCTGGCTAGTAAACGCCTTTGTTGAGGCCACTCCTATCTCAGGGCCTGCATGGGTGTATATTGTTCCGTCCGATTCCCTTGTAATGGTACTTCCAACTACATTGCATATGGAAATAACGGTGCTCCCATGGTCCTTTGCAATCCTCAGCCCTGCAAGGGTGTCTGCTGTCTCCCCAGATTGGGATATTGGGATAGTGAGCCAGCTGTCATCGACTAAAAGATCTCTATATCTGAATTCAGATGCAAGATCCACTTGAACAGGAATCCTAACCCATTTTTCTATCCAATACTTTGCCACAAGTCCTGCATGCCAGGATGTCCCACATGCAACAAGGTTTACCATTTTGGTCTTTTTTATTAGATCCTGGGTGATCCCAGACTCTTCGAAGATGACTTCGCCTTCTTCAGGCAGGACCCTACCCCTAAGGGTGTTCAAAATAGCTTGGGGTTGTTCGTAGATCTCCTTTAGCATGAAGTGCTTATAGCCGGCCTTTTCTGCCATTGAAGCATCCCACTTGATTTCCTGGGGAGTCTTGTCAACTATTTTGTCTTCTCTAAGATCATAGATGAGGAGATCCCCTTTTTTGAGGACAGCCACCTCATAATCATCGATAAATATGAGATTATTGGTGTAGGGTAGTAATGCTGGGATGTCTGATGCCATAAAGGCTTCATCTTCTGTTATACCCAGGACGAGAGGGCTTTGTTTCCTCGCTGCAACTATTGTGTCTGGCTGCCCCTTCCATAGCACTCCTAGGGCGTAAGCCCCTTCAACATCTTGGAGTGCCCTTTTTACAGCAGCGAGGATGTCGCCATTCAGATATTTCTCAATGAGGTGGGCAAGGACCTCTGTGTCTGTATCTGATAAAAAATTGTGTCCTTCTTTTTCAAGCTGTTTTTTGAGTGAATAATAATTCTCTATGATTCCATTGTGGACAACTACAAGCTGCCTTTTACAGTCCATATGAGGATGGGCATTGTCTTCGCTTGGTTCTCCGTGTGTTGCCCATCGGGTGTGACCAAGCCCGACAAAACTCTTTGTGTCTCTTACGCCATCGAGTTTTCTGTCGAGGGCCAGTAACTTTCCCTTTGCCTTGACTAGGGAGATCTCGTCATCTTCAAGCCATGCAATTCCTGCGCTGTCATATCCTCTGTACTCAAGCCTTTTTAGGCCCTCCATTAACACAGGAATGCACCGTCTTGTACCTATGTATCCAACTATTCCACACATTGTTAATCTCCCCCTCCATCCATTTTAAATTGGAATTCAAAACCCAGTTGGTGTTTTTTCTTTGCATTGCACTCTTTGCAGGCTGGGACGAGGTTATTTTTTTCTGATCTGCCTCCTCGAATTATGGGGACTACATGGTCTATAGTAAGTTCAGAGGGCGGAAATACCCGTCCGCAATAGTAGCACTTGCCTGAAGAGACCTTTTTTCTCCACCATCTCGTCTTTTTCAAGGCCTTTGCCTTCTGGCGTTCTGCCTTGATAAATTCTTCAGATACTACTGGAATAAAGGTAAAGTTTTTCTTCTCCATATTGTTAATATACATAGCCCAACTTGCCGATATAAGAAAGGGGAAAACTTTGTGTGAAATGTCTATTCAATCTGCAACCAATAATAACGATGAAACTGTAAATTTCTTAAAAAAGCGGAAAAAAGTACTTTCTGTAGCACCTGTCCAATCCTTCCCTGCCCTCCCCTCTACAGTCAGGACAGTGTTGGTACTGTGTGGCTCGCTTTCAAGTGATGCCAATGAGATCCAGCGTGCTGTAAAGTCAGATTTCGGAATGACCTTAAATCTTTTAAAGGCTATAAATTCTGCCTTTTATTCTGTGGATAAGGTCCCTGTGATGTCTATACTACATGCAATAGTACTCCTGGGCATGGACGTAGTGGCCAGGATTGTATTGGATATGCCCCGGGCAAAAGTTAATGCGCTAAAGGGCTCTTCAAAAGACATCCCTAACTGGCTAATACTTTGCGCCCGACAGGTGTTTTCTGCACATCTTGGAGAGGCGTTTGCAAAATACACTGATCATGACCCAGAGGAGGTTTTCTACTGTAGTCTCTTTAAAAATCTTGGAGAGGTCATCCTTTCATACTCTATGGAGGACTCATACCAAGAATACTTGAGGCTATTAGAGGAGAAAAGGAGCTGGTACGCAGCCTCAAGGGCAGTATTTGGTATTACCTTTGATGAATTCACCTTTTATCTTATGAAAAAATGGAATTTACCCAGGCGACTTGCGGATATTTTAGAGGTGAAGAAAAAAGCTCGAAGTGTGCAGATTCTAAACAGGAGAAATCCTATATATTTATCTGTTTTGGTGAATGAATTGATGGATTTTGCTTCAAAAAAAGATTTAAAGGCATTAAAATATCAAGAGGCAAAGAGGGTACAACTTAAAAAGATTCTCAACTTGTCGGAAAATCATATGGGTTTGATCCTCCGTAAAGAGTTAGATAAAATTAATAGATCTTCACCAGTTTATTATGAAGTACTTGAGTCTATAGGTCTTATTCAAAATCTTTTAGTCTAATGACACTAGATAAAGAAAAACGGCATCTCCTAAAGTTAATTCGGACAATCCTTGGAAAGCAGCCTTGGCAGTTTGGAGTCGTCCTCGACAGAGATGGATGGCTGTCAGTTAAGGAGCTTCAAAAGGTCCTACATGAAGAAGGAGTAAAGGGCATTACAGAACAGAGGCTAATACAGTTTTTCGAGCTTTATCGGCCTGAAGGAGTAGAATTTTCCCAGGGGAAAGTGCGCACCACCAAACATGATTTTTCTTTTGATGAGATTTCACAGGCATTGTATCCACCTGACCAACTTTTCATTGGTTTTAGGCAAAGGGCTCTGGAGCATGTGAGACGTTGTGGGCTTAAGGAGAGTGAAAGGGGAAAGGGCCTAATTCTTTGTACCTCTGAGGCCATGGCAGAGAGAATCATTAGACGCGTTACTGGAAAATATTACGTTGTAGAAGTAGATGCCAAGGAGGCCCAAGACAAGGGGGTCTTTTTCAGGAGCTTGGGTGACGGTCTTTTTGCATGTTCTTACCTATTGCCAAAATGGTTGAGGCTCCCTGAACCTTCGAATGATTCAAAAAAGGAACCCAAAAGAGACTATAAAAAAGATAAAAAAAGAGAGGATGCAAAGGAGGATAAAAAAGGGAAAGACCTTCCAGGCTCGTTTTTGCTTGATTTCACACCTATAGACCCGCCATTTTTTGAGGAAAAGACGAAAAGGCGCAATCGCAAGTGGAACAAAAAACATGGAAAAGGGAAAAAGCGAAAATAAAAGAAAAAAAATGAATATTAGAGAAAATTAAGGGCTTGAGGTACTTTCAAAAAAAATAACTTTTTCTGGTTTTTTTTGGGATTTAAGGGCCTTTTTTAAAGCTTGACCAAAAAACGATCTTGTATGATTATCCATAATTAAGGAAAATCAGGATAGGATTACAAAAATTTAATTCTTTTTAACTGCTGTTTGGAGTCCTTAATGCGATAGCTCTTGAACATATTGCTTGATATTTTTGACAGGATTTAAAAATGAGAAAAATAATTTTGTGCTGTTTCATATTTTTTTATTTTCTTTCTTTTATTGGGCTAATATGGCCGGATGTTGGCCACTGTGGAGACAGGCTTAGTCTCGAAGCGGCATTGAGGCATTCTCTAGAGGACAATCCAGAGGTCAAGGCAGTTTTGGCTGAACTTGAGGGGGCTCAGGCCAAGAGGATTCAGGCAAGGAGCGCATTTTTTCCTAAAATTGACATAGAAGAGGATTTTTTGAGGACTAATAACCCAGTATTGGTATTCATGGAGAAATTGGATCAGGAGCTCTTTGGCCAAGAAGACTTTAGGATCGATAGACTCAATGACCCAGCCCCCAGATCAGACTGGGCAATGAAACTCATTTTGACTCAGCCAATATTTAATAGAGGAAAGGAAATTATTGGAAACGAGCTGGCCAAAAAAGCAGAAGAGATCATTAGAGAAAAAAAGAGGGCCATACAAGAACGTGTGGCTTTTGAGACGGAAAGAGCATACCTTCTAGCGATCTTAGCAACCCAAAAAAGAGTTGTGTTAGAAAAGGCCATTGGAACAGCGAAAGAAGGGCTTGAGATTGCAAAAAAACGCTATCGCTCGGGAAAGGCGCTAAAATCTGATGTTTTGTCTTCAGAGGCAAGGCTCATGCGCCTAAAACAGGATTTGGCGCTGGCAAAGAGCAATGAGAAGGTGGCAATGGCTGACCTAAATAGAATAATGGCCCAACCTCAGTCCATCCAATGGGAGCTCGATAATAGGATGTTAGACCAAATATCGGATGTCCCTGAGTTGGAGACTTGGCTAAAAAAGGCCAAGGGTAGGAGGCCTGAAATACTCATTTCAAAAAAGATGGTGGATGTGGCGGCAATTCACAAAAGGGGCGCAAAGTTAAACTTCCTTCCTTCTATTAATCTACAGGGCAATTACGAATTCCACGGCGAGGACCCATTGGCCAGCAGTGGCGAATCATGGTCCATAATGGCAAAGGCTTCCTTCAATATCTTTAATGGCTTAAGTGACAGGGGGAGGTTGCTTGAGGCAAGTGCAGATCTTTTGAGGGCAGAGGCCCAGAGGGATAAGGCTGTGATGCATACAGAATTTGAGGTGAGAGGGGCCTATTATGAGTTTTTGGCCTCAACTGAGGCTGTAGTTGCAGCTCAGGCTGAAGTGGAACGTGCCCAAGAGGCACTGAGGATTTTGAGGAGTCGATATGCTCAGGGGTTTGCGCTTATGGTTGAGGTCCTTGGCGCTGAGGATGCCCTGAAGAAGTCAGAGCTCAGGCTTGCTGAGGCCAAGTATAGGACAAGGCTATCGTATTTAAAGCTTAGACTCTTTTCCGGAACAGTGCTGAGTCATAGGTAAGGAGGACTGGATGAAAAATATCGTCATATATACGCTGGGGCTTTTTTTATCTTTAGGTTTGATCTCTTGTTCACAAAAAGAGGAGGCCAAAAGGGTGCCTCTTGCCCCTAAAAAGGTCAAGGCAGACACAATCTTATTAGAAGATGTGGCGCTTCCTGTTTATTCAAGTTTTTCTGGGGTTGTGGAGCCCAAGGTCAGGGTGAATCTATCTGCCAAGATTCCAGCCTATGTCAAGGTGGTTGGTGTAGAGGAAGGAGATTTTGTAGAAAAAGGGGATCTTCTTGTAAGGCTAGATGATACCGAGATACGCTCCAAGATTAATGGGCTTGTTGAGCAAAAGAAGGCGCTTCAAAAGGATAAGGCCGCACTTGAATCCGATTATTCCTATGCCAAGGCACTACGATCGTTTTAAACGGTTATTCAATGAAGAGGCTGCCACAAAAGATGAATTTGATAGGGCAAAGGCAGATTATCTTGCTGTAAAAAACAGGTTGAGTGCCTTTGATGCACGTATAAAGGCAGTCGATGAGGAGATTAAGGCCCTGAATAATGAACTTCGCTACCTTGTAATAAAAAGTCCTGTTTCAGGTTGGGTGACGAAGAGAACCGTAGATCCAGGAAGTTTTGTAGGTCCAGGTGCCCACCTTTTTGATATTGATTCCAAGGAAGAAGGATTTTGGTTTGTTGCCTCACTTAATGAGTCGCTTCTAAACAAAGTTCGCGAAGGAGATGAGGTTTTTTTAAGCATTGAACAGGCTGCTGGGCTTAAAGTCTTAAGGATTAGCCGTGTGATACCAAAGGTAGACGTCCATACCCATACCTTTAAGGTCAAATTAGATTTACCAGGCAATAATTTAAAGAGCGGCATGTATGGCAAGATTTGGATAAGAACAGGAGAGAAAAAGGGGCTGATTGTGCCACTTGAGGCAGTTGTCAAAAGAGGCGGTATAAAAGGCGTTTATGTAGTAGACAAAGATGGGCAAATACATTGGCGTGTCGTTACTGTAGGGGAACTGTATCTAAGAGGGTCAAAAGGGCTATTCCCATGGTCAGAGGAGCTTGAGCCCAGTGGAAACCAATTTGAACAGGTGGCGTTGATCTCCAGTGGCATAGTCCCTGGTGCAAAGATCATCGTTTCAAATCTCTTTGAAGTAAGGGAGGGAATGAGCCTTGAATAGTCTTCACAGACCCTCCTTTTTGAGATGGGTAACGTCGACTTTTGTGGATTCTAAGCTCACTCCCCTGGTGATAATAGCCAGTCTTTTCATGGGGGTCTTTGCAATCCTTCTTACCCCTAGTGAAGAAGAGCCCCAAATCGTAGTACCAATGATAGATGTGATGGTATCCATGCCAGGGGCCTCTCCGAAAGAGGTGGAAGAGCGAGTCATCAACCCAATGGAGAAGCTCATTTGGGAGATTCCAGGGGTGGAGTATGTGTACTCCACTGCTATGCCTGGCAAGGCCCTTACGGTGGTTCGGTTTTATGTGGGAGAGGAGGTAGAAAAGAGCCTAGTCAAGGTCTATGATAAACTTTATTCACACTTTGACTGGATTCCTCCTGGATGCAGTAAGCCCCTTTTAAAGCCTCGTTCAATAGACGACGTGCCCATTGTTACCCTGACATTTTGGGGCGATGGTTACGATGCAGTGACCCTGCGTTCAATAGTTGCAACTTTGGATGATGAAATTCGGGCCATAGAGGGTGTAAGCGAGACTTTTATTAAAGGCGGGCTAAGACGCCAAGTTCGCATAATCCTTGATCCGTCAAAACTTTCATCCCTTAATTTAGATCCAAAAGACGTTGTAGAGGCAATAAAGGGGCAAAATCAGGCCTCTTTGGTTGGGGCGTATACTGAGGGAAATTATGAATTCAATCTGAGACTAACTAACTTTTTTAAGAATTTAGATGAGGTAAAAAAGGTCGTAATAAAGGTAGTTGATGGTCGTCCTGTTTATCTGGGAGAGATTGCTGAGATAAAAGATGGTCCGGAAGAGCCGAGGTCTTATTGTTTTGTTGGTGCAGGTCTGGCAGCAAGGGAAAAAGGATTAGAACTGGCTCCAGGAGAACTCAGACCCGCCGTAACTCTAGCTGTTGCCAAAAGAAAAGGGCGCAATGCCACACTGATAGCTCGAAAGGTCATAGATAAGGTGGAAAGCCTGCGGGGGCATATCCTCCCTGAAGATGTCCATGTGGTAGTGACTAGAGATTATGGAGAGACGGCAAAGGAAAAATCCAATGAGCTCTTAGAACACCTTGCCATTGCAACAATTTCAGTTGCTGTATTAATGGCAGTGCTACTTGGCGTCAGGGCAAGCCTTGTGGTGCTTGTGGCCATACCTGTGACCTTGGCCCTTACTCTATTTGTTTACTATTTTTATGGATATACCCTTAACAGGGTTACACTGTTTGCTCTTATTTTCTGTATCGGAATTCTAGTGGACGACCCCATTGTTGGGGTTGAAAATATTGTCAGGCACCTAAGACTCCCTGAAAACAAGGGAAGGCGCTTCAAAGATATTATAGTAGATGCTGTAGTTGAGGTCGGTAGCCCGTTAATCCTTGCAACGTTCACAGTTATCTTTGCAATTCTTCCCTTGGCCTTTGTAAGGGGGCTCATGGGACCATACATGCGTCCCATGCCTGTTGGTGCGTCTGTGGCCATGTTCCTTTCAATGGTGGTCTCCTTTGTGATTACACCCTGGACTGCATACCACATTCTGGGTAAGGGCGCCCGCCATGAAGAGGAAAAGGAAGGGTGGTTCTCAAGGCTTTATAGGTGGACAATGGGCCACCTTATTTACAATCGGGTCTGGCGCTATAGTTTTTTGTTTGGCATGGCCATTCTCTTTGTACTTTCATGTGCATTAATTGCCACAAAGATTGTTAAAGTCAAAATGCTTCCCTTTGATAACAAGAGTGAATTTCAGGTGATAGTTGATATGCCTGAGGGAACACCTTTGGAGGAGACCTATCGTGCAGCAGAGGCCCTTGGAGCCGTTCTTTCACAAGAGTCCTATGTTACGGATTACGAGATTTACGTGGGAACGTCTGCCCCCTTCAATTTTAATGGCCTAGTACGCCATTATTATATGAGAGAAGGGAGCAACGTCTGTGATATACAGGTAAATCTTGTACCAAAACACATGAGGGAACTCCAGAGCCACGACATTGCCAAAGCTATAAGGCCCAAACTTGAGGCAGTAGCAAAAAAATATGGTGCAAATATCAAGGTTACAGAGATTCCGCCAGGCCCTCCAGTACTACAGACCCTTGTGGCTGAGATATATGGGCCTGATTATGAGGAGCAGATACGGCTTGCTAAGAAGGTGAAGGAGGTGTTTGAGTCAGTTGACGGGATCGTTGATGTAGATTGGTACATGACCGATCCACAAAAGGAGATGAGACTTGTAATCGACAGAGAAAAGGCCCTTCTTTCAGGGGTAAACCCAATGCGGGTTAGAGAGATACTTGAAACAGCAGTATTTGGTAAGGTTGTTGGACTGTTTCATGATGAAGACTCAAAAGAAGATGTTCCGCTCATAGTAAGGGTTCCAAGACAAGATCGCTCAAGCTTAGAGGAGGTCCTCTCTCTTAAGGTACGTTCAGTCACGGGCAAGGCAGTAAGCCTAAGAGAATTAGTAGGGGTGAAAGAGTCGGTCATAGACCACCCGATATATCACAAAAATCTCCAACCAGTGGTCTATGTAACAGGAGACGTTGCAGGTGCTGAGGAAAGCCCAGTGTATGCGATTTTGAAGGCCAATAAGCTCCTTGATAAGATTGAGACCCCGTCAAAGACCCGTCTTGAACTGCTTTATATCAGCCAACCCTCTTCTACTAAGGAATGGGCCATGAAATGGGACGGGGAATGGCACATTACCTATGAGGTCTTCAGGGATATGGGCGCGGCATTTGCTGTGGTTGTGATAATAATCTTTATACTGGTAGTAGGGTGGTTCAGATCCTATTCTGTTCCACTGGTTATACTTTCGCCAATCCCTCTCTCTTTGATAGGTATTATCCCTGCCCATGCAATGATGAATGCCTTTTTCACAGCTACTTCAATGATTGGATTTATTGCAGGAGCAGGTATTGTCGTTAGGAACTCCATTATCCTGGTGGATTTTATCGAGTTACGTCTAAAAGAGGGGATGCCCCTTGGAGAGGCAGTAATAGATGCTGGTACTATACGTTTTAGACCAATGCTACTCACGTCGTCGGCAGTTGTAGTGGGCTCTTTTGTGATACTCTTTGATCCAATTTTTCAAGGCCTCGCTATTTCGCTGATGGCAGGGGAGGTGGCTGCCACCCTTTTTTCAAGAATGGTAGTGCCAATCCTCTATTATTTGGATCATAGGGTAAAAGATAAATTGAAAAATATATTTAAGTAGCCATTTTATTGTTGTAGTATAATTGAAGTGCAGAGATTCTTTTTAAGATTTAGGCAAATAGATTGGTCTATCTCTTTGGGTATGGTCCAAGTATTTCAGGATCAACTATTGGAAATCCTTCAGTTATTTCCAACTAACAACTATTCGATTATCATCAATAATAGATAAAAATGGCTTTTATTAATTCTTTGTCTCGCAAACTTTGTGTCTTCTTTATTTTCTTTTTGGTGGCATTCCTTCCTGCAGGCTCTTTTGCCATGATGAGTATTGAAAAGGAAAAAGAGCTAGGCAGGAGGCTCCTTGAAGAGATTCGGACTCAGGTGGAATTCGTAGACGATCAAGAGGTCGTCCAATACGTTCAAAGCGCAGGAGAGAAAATCCTCAAATTAATACCTGACCCACTGTATCAATATCGTTTCTTCGTGATTAAAGATGAAGGAGTAAATGCCTTTGCTATACCTGGAGGCTTTGTATTTGTCCATAGTGGACTATTAGAAGTTGTTGATTCAGATGATGAGTTCATATGTGTACTTGCCCATGAAATTGGCCATGTGGAAGGGAGGCATATAGCCCGAAGGATTGAACGTTTAAAACGCTTAAATATTGCCAGTGTTGCCGCCATACTTGCTGGTGTATTTCTGGGAAAGGGAAAGGCAGGGTCCGCCATCCTCGCCACCACAAGCGCTTTAAATGCCTCAATAGGTCTAAAATATAGTAGAGAAGACGAAGAGGAGGCTGACAGAAGGGCATTTCAGTGGCTTTGCAAGGCTGGTTACAACCCCATGGGCCTTGTTACCGTACTTCAAAAGATGCAGCGCATGCGTTGGCTCGGTACAGATGCCATACCAAGTTACTTATCTACGCATCCAGGAACTGCAGAAAGGATTACATACCTTGAAGATCTTATAAAGACATCTAATTGCCATGTTAAGTTCCACAGAGCCAGCCGAGAACTTAGAAGGGTTCAGGTGCGTATAAGCGTATTTACAAAGGATCCCTATTTGCTGATTGGTCGTTACAAGACAGCCCTCAAGGACAGCCCTGGGGACGAATACCTTCAGTACGGACTTTGTCTGGCCTATTTGGAGGCCAGAGAGTTCAACAATGCTATTAATGAATTAAATGCCTTGATAAAAGGGCATCCAAAACGATTAGAGTACAAAAAGGACCTAGGTGTAGCCTATTATTTGAAAGGTGACTATGGCCAAGCTATTGATGTATTGAACAACTATTTGAAATCGAATTCCAAAGACCTTACTGCAAGGTTATACCTTGGAAAATCTTTGTTGGCAGTTTCTAGGCCAAAAGAGGCATTAAAGTCTATAAAAGATGTCTATTATGCCTTGGATGAAGATCCAAGGATTGCCTTTGATCTTGGTCGGAGCCTTGCTGCCCTGCATCAAGAGGGAGAAGCGCACTATTATTTTTATCAGTTTTATCGCTGGAAAGGACAGCTTGATGCAGCATCCTACCATAAGCGTATGGCCATTAGGCTTCTGCCAAAGGATTCACAGCTTTTGCGCAAGATTGGAGAGAGTAGGGATGAATCAGATGAAAACAATAACCAAGACCCCATTTCTCCTGGTGGTTCTAGGGGTAGTGGCCTTGGATCAAGTTACGAAGTGGTACATAGTAAAAAATTTTAATCTTTTTGAAAGTAAAGTTATTTTAGACGGTTTCTTTAATTTAACCTATATCACAAATACAGGCGCTGCCTTTGGTATTTTGAGCGGTACAGAAAAATGGCGGAACATATTTTTTCAGGCCATAACTGTAATGGCCCTATGTGGCATGATATACCTTTATAAAACCATGCGAACTAGAAGCGGTTTATTCCTTTGGGGATTATCGCTGGTATTCGGCGGTGCCCTTGGGAATTTTATAGACAGGGTGAGATTTGGATATGTGGTGGATTTTTTGGATTTCTACGTAGGTAGCTGGCATTGGCCGGCTTTTAATGTGGCAGACTCATGCATAAGCCTTGGAGCAACTATGTTGGCTGTATATTTTTTAAGAGAAACTGTCTAGTCTGTCCTCTATAGGATTACATCTGAAATTTTTGGGGTTTTCCATATTCTATTTGTTGTATGATTATCTAGAGGGAATCGCCTTTATTAGGGCTATTAAAATTTTTTATTAAAAATTGTCCGGCGGCCTACAAAGATTGAAATCCCATTGAATTTAAAATTAGGTCTTTTTTCAATTTTTTTCATAGATAATAGGTGGTTAAAGATTTTTGCTCGGGTCAAAACTGGGAGACGAAAAAATTAAAAAAAGGGGGTTGCATACAAAATTATCGTGCTTATATTAGCACTCGACCATAACGGGTGCTAATAAAGGTGGCCACCTTTTCATCTTGACATCCAAGTTTAAAAAACATTTTTGCCCCTCATAAGAGGGTTAAAAAATAATTTAGGAGGAGACTGAAGGCTATGAAGATCCGTCCATTACATGACAGGATTCTTGTCCAAAGGCTTGAAGAAGAAGAGAAGACCAAAGGCGGTATCATTATTCCAGACACTGCAAAGGAAAAACCCATTGAGGGTAAAGTAATTGCCGTAGGAAACGGCAAGGTACTGGAAAATGGTGAAGTTCGTCCCCTTGAAGTAAAGGTCGGGGATAGGGTTCTCTTTGGTAAGTATGCCGGTACAGATATCAAGATTGAGGGTGAAGAGTACCTCATTATGAGGGAAGACGACATCCTTGGTGTTATTGAAGAGTAAGGCAATTTCCCGTTGAAGAGAAACAAAAAAATAAAATAGTGGAGGTTTAGAACATGGCTGCAAAAGAAATAAAATATGATGTTAAGGCAAGGGAATCCATCCTGAGGGGTGTTAATGCCCTGGCCAATGCAGTAAAGGTTACTCTTGGTCCTAAGGGGAGGAACGTAATCATTGAAAAGTCCTTTGGTTCTCCTGTTATTACCAAGGACGGAGTCACTGTAGCCAAAGAGATTGAGCTTGAGGACAAGTTTGAGAATATGGGTGCCCAGATGGTCAAGGAGGTTGCCTCCAAGACCAGTGATGTTGCAGGTGATGGTACAACCACCGCAACTATACTTGCCCAGGCAATATACAATGAAGGTTCCAAGCTTGTTGCCGCTGGAATCAATCCCATGGCCCTAAAGCGCGGGATTGACAAGGCAGTCGATGCAATTGTCGCGGAATTAAAGAAGATTTCAAAGCCCACCAAGGATCAGAAAGAAATCGCTCAGGTTGGTACAATTTCAGCCAACAATGACGCCACTATTGGAAATATCATTGCAGATGCAATGGATAAAGTCGGAAAAGAAGGCGTCATCACAGTTGAAGAGGCAAAGGGAATGGAGACATCCCTCGACGTTGTAGAGGGTATGCAGTTTGATCGTGGTTACCTTTCTCCATACTTTGTAACCGATCCAGAGAAGATGGAGGCCGTTTTAGAGGATCCCTACATCCTCATCCATGAGAAAAAAATCAGCAACATGAAGGATCTGTTGCCACTGCTTGAGCAGATCGCAAAGATGGGCAAACCACTCCTCATCATTGCTGAGGATGTAGAGGGTGAGGCATTGGCCACATTAGTTGTCAATAAATTGAGGGGAACCTTACAGTGCTGTGCTGTCAAGGCTCCAGGATTTGGTGATCGTAGAAAGGCCATGCTTGAGGATATTGCAATCCTCACAGGTGGCCAGATGATTGCAGAAGATCTGGGCATTAAGCTTGAAAACGTATCCCTAACTGACCTCGGTCGCGCCAAGAGGGTAGTGGTGGATAAGGAAACTACTACCATTGTCGATGGTGCTGGCTCCAAGGAGAAGATCGAGGGCAGGGTACGTCAGATCAGGGCTCAGATCGATGAGACCACTTCTGACTATGACAGAGAAAAACTCCAGGAGCGTCTTGCCAAACTCATCGGCGGTGTTGCAGTGATCAATGTTGGTGCTGCAACTGAGACCGAGATGAAAGAGAAGAAGGCAAGGGTCGAGGATGCCCTCAATGCTACAAGGGCTGCTGTCGAAGAAGGAATAGTACCTGGTGGCGGTACTGCATACCTCAGGTGCTTGAAGGCCCTTGATGACATTGAGATCGACGATCAGGACGAGCAGCATGGAATCAATCTCATTAGGCGTGCTGTTGAGGAGCCACTCCGCCAGATCGCCAATAATGCTGGCTTTGAAGGCTCCATCATTGTAGAAAGGGTAAAGAGTGAGAGCGGTAACATCGGATTTAATGCCGCAAAAGGCGAATTTGAAGATCTTATAGCTGCTGGTATCATTGATCCAACAAAGGTTTCTCGTTGTGCCCTTCAGAATGCAGCAAGTGTTGCCGGACTCCTTCTCACCACTGAGGCCATGGTAGCTGAGGCCCCGAAGAAGGAGGATAAGGCTGCAGCAGCACCGGGTGCAGGCATGCCTGACATGTACTAATAAGAGATCCCATATGATAGGATAAAATTAGAAATAGGGGGCTTTGGAAGCCCCCTATTTTTTATGCCCTGAATTGTAGGATGTAAGACCCTATAGAATCTTAAGTATATATTGGTGTTTGGATTGCTTTTTGTCCAGATTTCTCTTGAAATTGTCTGGGAGTTTTGTCATTTCTCTAGGTATGGTAGGCATAATCACTCCAATTGTAGGAATTACTACATACATAATACTTGCAACTATTGGCCTTTTAATCTCTTTTTTTTCTTCAAAAGGGCCAGATGTTCTCCATAATCTCGGAAGACTTTGGTCGAAGATCATTTTTAAGGCTGCACGATCAAAGATTGACGTAAGAGGGCAGGAACACATCCCGCATGGAACCCCTGTGGTGTTTGCCTCTAACCATCAGAGCCAATTTGATATACCTGCATTGTATCTGGCAATTCCAATCCAGTTTAGGTTTGTAGTGAAGAAGGAACTCTTTAAGATTCCACTCTTTGGTCTGGCTATGAAAAGGGCTGGTTATGTCCCCATAGATAGGACTGGTGGGAAAAAGGCTGTAAAGAGCCTGAGAGCGGCAGTTAGGCGTATTAAATCTGGGACGAGTGTTGTGGTATTCCCTGAGGGAACACGCAGCCCAGATGGAAAACTCCTTCCATTTAAGACCGGGGCTTTGCTGGTGGCGTTAAAGTCCGGTGTCCCCATTGTACCAATTGGGATCAAGGGAACTCATAAAATCCTCCCTAAAGGGAGTCTGTGGGTAAGGCCTGGGGAAGTGCAAGTATCTATTGGGAGACCAATAGATACTACTCTCTTCCAGGGAAGAGATGCCAAGGATGAACTCGTGAGAGTTGTTAGACAAGAGATTGCACGACTTATAGACTGACCAAAACATCTCTAAGGGAATAATCTTTTCATGATGCAATTTATTTTTCCAGCCTTTTTGGTGACATTTGGAATCGTGCTCCTTACTGTTGGGGCAGAGGGGCTTGTAGAGGGTAGCCTACGGTTATCTAGGCGTCTTGGGGTCAGCCCTCTTGTCGCCGGACTTACTGTGGTCGCCTTTGGTACATCCGCCCCTGAGTTAGGGGTCAGCCTTTCTGCGGCATTAAAGGGGGTCTCGGATGTAGCCTTGGGTAATGTCTTGGGCAGTAATATAGCAAATGCCCTATTGATCGTGGGAATTGGGGCAATGTTGCGTCCTTTTTCACCCCATTCAAGCCTTGTAAGGCGTGAGCTACCAGTTTTATTAGGGGTTAGTTTGGTTGCGTGGGCCTTGGCTTATCGTGGGGTGTTGACAGAACTATTTGGGCTTTTAGGGCTATTAACATTTTCGGGTTATATTTTTTATCTCTACAGGGCGAAAGAAGGAGAAGACGAATCCTTAAAGGAAATATCTGAAGAGGTCAAAAAGTCTACTGGCTTAAAAAATTCCTTTATAATAGAGGTGTTTTTAGTGGTAGGGGGGCTTATAGCCCTATTTGGGGGTTCCAAGGTATTTCTTAAGGGGGCCCTTAATATTGGATATCTGCTAGGGGTTCCAGAGCTATTTATCGGACTTACACTGACTGCTGTTGGCACATCCCTGCCGGAGATAGCTGCAACCGTATCTGCAGCAAGGAGGGGGCAGGGAGATATAATAATGGGGAACGTAATCGGGAGCAATCTCGCAAATCTCTGTTTTGTAATGGCGGTCACATCAATTTTTACTCCAATACCAGTACCAAGGCTGGCCTTGATAAGAGATTTCCCAGTAATGGTGGTCTCAGGGGGGCTTTTGTTTTTACTGGTTCAAAAAAAGACGCCAATTTCAAGATTCCAGGGTGGGGCGTTAATATTATTCTATTTTATTTATGTCTTTTTCTTGAAATATTAATAAATATTCCTTTAAACCGTTTTCTGGACACTGTGTTGTTTGTCCCCCCTCTTTGCCCCTTGGCTAGAAAGATTTCCGCGTCTGACTGTGTAGCTGTGTAGGGGGTAAGCTGATTATATATTCTAAATAAATGGTAGCTCGCTCGACGTATGCCTTAACATAGGCTTAAGATGTGGAAATTTAAAAGTGGAAATTTAAAAAATGAGTGTTGTAATATTAGATCTCTACTGATAAAAAAGGACGAAGAATTTTTTAGTGGGTTAGGAAAAAAAATTGCTAGGGAGGGAATTATGTTTCGTTTTGTGACTCAAAGATTTTTGATTGCCCTTGCGGTTGTATTTTTGTTCCTGCCTATTTCGTCAAATGAGGTCAATGGGGCAGGCTTCCAATTGTTCAATGAGTTATCTGCGCGAGGGACAGGACTTGGCGCTGCAATGACCTCGCTTTCAGATACCCCAGAGATGGCCTGGTTCAATCCTGCTGCTACCGCCTCTTTTTCAAAGACCAGGCTTCTTGCTGGAATGGCATTGGTTATGCCAAGCACAGAGTTAAGAACTCCAAATGGAGATGATCCGGATATGAAGAACATGGCATATCCAATCCCATATTTCTATGCCGCTACAACTCTAAGGGACAAGATTGGGCTCGGCCTCTCAATAAATGCCCCTTATGGTCTTACTACTGAGTGGGATAGGGATTGGCCAGGAAGATTTTTTGCAGTCAAGACTGAACTCAGGACAGTCTTTTTTACTCCCTCTATCTCCTACAGGGTAAATCCATATATTTCTCTTGGGGTTGGTGCACAGATTGTAAAGACAACAGCTGAATTGACCCAGGCTATTCCTTCTCGAACTGTGCCAGTAGCACCTGATGTGTCAATTACCACGCCAGAGGTGAGGACAGAGCTTGACGGAGAAGATACGAGCGCAGGCTATATTTTAGCCCTTCAGCTTACCCCGCACAAACACTTTAGGTTCGGGGCAGTGTTTCGTTCTGAAGTGAGTCTCGATATCGAGGGAAAGGCAAAATACAGTGAAAATGTTAGCCTTGGTGGTAGAGAGTTGTTCCCAACATCGGACGCATGGCTTGTGGTAAGGCTACCCGCCACGTTATCTCTAGGGCTAAGCACCACCTATTTTAAGAATTGGCTATTAACATTTGATTATCTGTGGACCTGGTGGTCAAGCTATGACGAACTCGCTATTCACTATGAAAAGGCGCCTGGTACAGGTGTGCCTGGTACTATTACCAAACCAAAGAATTGGAGCGACGACTATGCCTTGAGATTCGGAGCAGAGTATACAGTAAATGAGGCCCTTAAATTAAGGGGATCATATGTTTATGACCGCTCTCCTATCTCAGATACTTTCCGTGACGCAATCCTTCCAACAAATGACAGGCATCTATTCAGTATTGGCTTTGGATATAACCTTAAGGGTATCCAGATTGATGGGGCCTATACATATCTAGTCATGGAGGATTGTAAGCCTTCTCAGTTAGTTACTCCTGGACTGGTGGGTACCTATGAGGGAGGGGCCCATATAGTAAACTTTTCAGTAGGATATTCATTTTAAGATCATGGCTCGTTCACACAAGGGAATCTATACAATTCCAGAGGTATTGGAGCGAAGCGCGAGTTCGTTTGGCAAAAAGCCAGCTCTCATAAAGCGCACAGAGAAAGGAGACGTTGTCACTACCTATGAGGATCTCTTTAAAAAAGTAAATCTCCTGGCCAGAGGTCTACTCAAACATGGCCTCAAACCTGGTGACAAGGTGGCAATTCTTGGGCCCAATTCTCCTGAGTGGGGAAAGGCATATCTTGCAACTGCTACGGTAGGCGGGATTTGTGTACCTCTGGATTCTCTGCTCACCCGAAATGAGATAAATCACCTGTTGGCAGATTCCAGGGTGAAAGTGGCTTTTGTAGCTACAAGATTCCTCGATTGGGTCATGGAAAGAGAGTCCAAGTTCCCTGGACCTGAAAAGATAGTGATCCTTGATTGGGAAAGAGGGGAGCCACCTTCTAGGACAGTGACCATAGACCAGCTCATGAGGGATGGGGAAAAGGGACCTACAATAGAGTCTCGCCCCGCCCTTGAAGACCTGTGCGCCATAATATACACTTCCGGCACTACTGGGCGCCCCAAAGGGGTAATGCTCACCCACAAAAACCTCATTTCAGACTGCGCTGCATGCTACCAGGCAGTAGATATAAGAGATGACCACTTCCTTAGCGTACTGCCAATGCATCACACATTTGAATGTACAGCTGGGTTCCTTCTGCCTATATATAGCGGCTGTACTGTGACGTATGCCCGGAGCCTAAAATCAAAATACATTATTGAGGATCTTAGGGCCTCAAAGGCTACTGTCATGCTAGGGGTGCCCCTTTTATTCCAAAAAATGCTTGAGGGCATTCATAGGGGCATTTCAAAGCAAACCCTTCTCAAACGAGGGGTGGTCCGAGCACTTATGAATGCAGTAAAGACAGGAGAGAAGGTCGGGGCAAAGAATCTTGGGACCACTCTATTTAAAGGGCTCAGAGAAAAGGCAGGACTTGGTCATCTCAGATTGCTTGTAGTTGGAGGTGCCCCTATTCGCCCACAGATTCCAAGGGATTTTAGGCGCCTTGGACTCAAGATGTTACAGGGCTATGGGCTAACAGAGGCAAGTCCTGTACTCACCCTCAATCCTGAACATGCGCCAAAGGATGACAGTATAGGAAAACCGCTCCCGGGGGTTGAGGTAAAGGTGATTGATCCCAATGAGGACGGCGTAGGAGAGCTCGCATTTAGAGGCCCAATGATCATGAAGGGCTACTATAAGAACGATAAGGCCACAAAACAGGTGCTTACAGAGGATGGATGGTTGCTTACAGGGGATTTGGGTTGGATAGATAAACAAGGCTATTGCTATATTTCAGGGAGGGGCAAGAACCTGATCGTTACTTCTGCAGGTAAGAATGTCTATCCAGAAGAATTGGAGTCCCGATTAGTGGAAAGTCCTTACATCCTTGAGGCCATGGTATATGGCAAACCCTTACCTACAGGAGGAGAAGAGGTTAGGGCCATAATAGTGCCTGATTATGAGACTATCGGACAACACTATAAGAAGGGGCTTGCAGAACAGGAAATTCGGCGTCTTCTTTCAAAAGACGTTAAGAGGGTTAACCAAAATCTTTCTTCTTATAAACGTATTAAGGGTTTCCTCATACGGGATGAAGAATTTCCAAAGACATCTACTAGAAAGATTAAGCGGCATTTAGTGCCTAAATCTTAGGCCTAAATCCTGCACGGCAAAAGGGGGCAAAAATGGTTTTTAAACAGTATGTCATCCAGTTGCTTGACAAAAAACATAGATTTAACCTTCACTGTTTTAGTGAGTACAGAATTCATTTGATTTTGCCCCCTTTTGCCGCCCTTCGGGATTGGCGATTTTGCCCAATCTTCTATGTTGCTCGGGGCTCGAATCTTGGGCAAACTCCCCAATTGCAGGATTTAGGTTAAACTATCATGACGACGGAATTCGTCACCCGCGTGGATGAAAATAGGTATAGTAAGAAGGTAGAAGGGAGAAGGTAGAAGCTTTTAAAAGTGTTGAGCACTTCAGAAGTGTTGAGTGTTGAGTTTTAAGTTTTGAGTTGAAGGAAGGAAATTTTGAACCTTTAACTTTTTTGATGTCTTCGCCTTTTGGCCTCTGACTTTTGTACATGCAGGGCTTGCTTCTTCCTTCTACCTTCTGCCTTCTACCTGTTATATTGGGCGCATTACCCAAGCAGGTATTTTCACGGGAAAAATTAAGAATCAGTGGATGTTAATATCAATAGGCATGATAGGTCAGCTCACATTGATTTCCGAGGTCTAAACGAGTCTCAACAGCGGGCGGTCTTCTTTGATGAGGCAAGGCCACTTGTGGTGATCGCTGGGCCTGGCACAGGGAAAACCAAGGTCCTCGCTCACAGAGTGGTATATTTGCTTTGCCAAAAGAATATCCCCCCCAAAACATTCTTGCCATAACCTTCACTAATTATGCTGCAAATGAGATGAAGGAACGTATCTTAAATCTTTTGAAGGAATTGCGCTGGAGCGAAGACCTCTCAGATAAACTGACAGTTACTACCTTTCATTCATGGGCATATAAGTTATTGAAGGAACTCGAAGGAGACAAGGCGCCAGGTGTTATTGACGAAGTAGATGCAAATGTGCTTTTTAAAGAGGCACTTAGGCTCTCAAATATTGATTTGAGAAAGGGAAGAGGGCTGTTTAAGGAAATCAGCAGGATTAGACAGGACTTTCCAGTCTTTGAACCGAGAAATAAAGATCTACGTACCGCCTATTTTTTTTACAAGGGACTTCTTTCAAGGTACGGAGTAGTAGATTTTGATGATTTGATGTTGAGGATTGCGGAACTCTTTAGGGATAAAGATGTCCTTCAACAGATAGGCAAGAGGTGGAGCTATATCCTTGTAGATGAATTTCAGGATGTAAATAGAGTACAATTTGAGCTTGTGAAGGCCCTTTCTACCAACCATGTGACTATAATAGGGGATCCAGATCAGTCAATTTATTCCTTTAGGGGGGCGGATTCTGGATCGATTAGGCGGTTTATTACTGAATTTCCAGATGCAGAGGTGATAACACTTGACATCGCATACAGGTGTCACCAGGAGATACTCGATAGTGGTTCAGCAGTACTTGGGCACTCAGAGTGCAAGGCACGGACTATACGTTCTAACAAAGGCAAGGGCCCGAAGATAGTGGTAAAGGGCTTTAAAAATCCAGATCAAGAGGCCAAGTGGATTGCAGAAACAGTAGAGTCCCTTACTGGGGCCATGAGTTTCGAGGCCATTAATTTTTCCAGATCTAACGTGCCAAATGACGAATACAGACTGCCTGAAATAGCTGTGCTTTTAAGGGTCCATAGTCTGAAAAATCCCATTGAAAAGGCCTTTTTGAGAAAGGGTATTCCATTTCGAGAGACAAAAGGGCGTTCGCCCATGGAAAACGATGATGTCCGTGCTGTGTCAAGACTGATGAGGATTGTCATGGATGAAAATGCGCAGTTTCATAAGAGCAGGCTCATCATGGAAAAGGGCCTAACAGAAAAAGACATCGAATCTTGTGTTAGTGCATGGAAAAAAGGTGATAAGCGTGAGGCCATAAGGCTTTTAGGTGCAGATCCGGAAAATATGCTTTTGAAGATTTTTTTGAAGGGTCTTGAATCAAATGATGTGGAGGAGATTGCCCTACAGTTTAAATCTGATGTAGATCTTCTGGGTATAGACCTTGAGTGTGTTAATCTTATGACAATGCACAGTGCCAAGGGCTTAGAGTTCCCGGTTGTATTTATTCCACGGTGTGAGGAAGATGTTGTGCCCTTGAAGGGTGGTGATGAAGACGAGGAGAGGCGTCTTTTTTATGTGGCTCTTACAAGGGCTGAGAAGATGGTATATATAACTTATTGCTTTGAAAATAAAGGAAAAAGTAAATTTATAAAAAGTTTTCCTAAGGAGGCATACTTAGACGAGATAGTGTTGCCTGTTAGGACTAAAAAAAAGAAAAAACGGCCAAAGCAAGGGAGCCTATTTTAGAGTTTTGAGTTATGAGTTTTGAGTTGAAGGAAAAAGTTGGTCGTATTCTCAACGAGGAGCTTGGGAACGCGGCACCGTAGAACGTTGAACTTATGCCATAGGCATTTTGGGATAAAAATGTTGTTGGCAATGTTTCTTGGCGCACTATATTAAGATGCTAGAGTAACCAAAGTTCAGTATCCGAATTTGGTTTTGATTAATTTGTCTCATGGAGGGCCACGGATGAAGATAACGAGAGGGGAAGTAGAACATATTTCAGAGCTTGCAAGACTAAGCTTTTCTGAGGATGAGTTAGAGGTAATAGCAAATCAGTTGAACGATATTCTTGGATATATCGACAAACTGAACGAACTTGATACAGCTGGCATCGAACCTACAACCCATGCCCAGGAGTTAGTGAACGCCTTTAGAATGGATGAACCACAAGAATCTCTAAATGTGGATGATTCGTTGTCAAATGCTCCCGAAAGGGAGGGAGGCCAGTTTGTGGTCCCAAGGATAATTTAAAAGGAGATGATTGAGATGTCCGCTAATACTGAAATAACTGATCTCACCCTTTGGCAGTTAAGAGAGCTTCTCCTTAAAAAGGAATTGAGCGCAAAAGATGTTGCCAAGGCCTACCTCGAGAGGATAAGCCTTGTGGATCCAAAGGTAAAGGCATATATCACAGTTACAGAGGACCTTGCCTTAAAACAGGCAGAAGAAGCGGATAACCGAATTCTGAAAGGAGATGTTGAGCCGCTTACAGGTATTCCAATAGCCCTAAAAGATGTCCTCTGCACAAAGGGAGTGCAAACCACCTGTGCTTCAAAGATCCTAGAGAATTTTGTCCCCCCATACGATGCAACAGTTGTAAAGAGGCTAAAAGGCCAGGGGGCTGTAATATTGGGCAAACTCAATATGGATGAATTCGCTATGGGTTCTTCTACTGAAAATTCTGCCTTCTTTCCAACCAAAAACCCGTGGAATTTGGAGTGCATTCCTGGGGGGTCCAGTGGAGGATCGGGTGCTGCAGTAGCGGCACGAATAGCCTGTGCTACCCTTGGATCAGACACAGGTGGTTCTATTAGGCAGCCTGCCTCCCACTGTGGAGTCGTTGGGATGAAGCCTACATATGGTAGGGTCTCTCGTTATGGGCTTGTGGCCTTTGCCTCATCTTTAGATCAGATTGGTCCCATGACACGGGATGTCCGTGATTGTGCCATACTTTTGAACGCTATAGCAGGATATGATCCGAAAGATTCAACCTCGCATCCATCTCCTTGCCCTGACTATGAAAAGGCACTTTCTCACACTGTTTCAGGACTGAAGATTGGGATCCCTAAGGAATATTTTGGCCAAGGCTTGGGAGATGAGGTGGAAAAGGCGGTCACCAAGGCAATGGCCCTCCTTAAAGAAAACGGGGCGGAATTGAAGGAAATAAGTCTTCCTCATACAGAGTACGCAGTTGCCACTTATTACATAATTGCCCCAGCTGAAGCGAGTTCAAACTTAATGCGCTATGATGGCGTAAAATATGGGTTACGGGCCGAAGGCTATAAGGATCTATTGGAGATGTACAAGATGACAAGGTCCCAAGGATTTGGCCCAGAGGTGAAACGTAGGATTATGCTAGGGACATATAGCCTCTCTTCTGGATATTATGATGCATATTATAAAAAGGCCTCTCAGGTTAGGACAGTAATCAGAAAGGACTTCATTGAAGCATTTAAGGAGTGTGACTGCATTTTGACCCCAGTTGCTCCCACACCTGCGTTTAAGCTTGGTGAGAAGCTAGATGACCCACTTCAAATGTACCTTTCTGACATTTTTACTATTCCTGTAAATTTGGCTGGGCTTCCAGCGATTTCAGTGCCATGTACTCTGTCTAATGATGGGCTGCCGATAGGGGTGCAATTTGTGGGACCACCTTTTAAGGATGAAGTCTGTATACATGTAGGAGGAGCATTTGAGGCAATACGAGGTCCATTTGCCCCATGGCCTGAGCTGTAAAGGGGAAGAGGCTTGCAGCGTATTCCCATTAAAGCCGCAAAGGAGGGAATGATCTTAGCAAAGGAGGTCCTCTCAGAGGATGGACAGGTCCTTTGTGGCCCTGGGATAAAACTCACTAGTGAGGTGATTAGTCGCCTGGAACGATCAGGAGTAGAGTCAATAGCTGTAAAGGGACATCCTGTTGAGATTCCAGGCGAAAAGCCTTTAAAGGAACGTTTGAGAGAGCTTGAAGATCGATTTTCAAGGGTAATGGATGATCCAGTTCAGAGGGCCTTAATGAAGCTCATAGCAGAGTATTGGGTGAGGTGTTATAAGGAATAATTTATTAGTTATTCGTTAGTTGTTCAGTTGTTATTCGATAGTTATTTGTAGTTGGCGACTAGTACGTCAAAATCTTATAACATAAGAATAAGAAGGGCCTTTTTAGGTGGCATTATGGGGCTTAAGTTGCCAATAGAATAACAACGAATGACAATGAATGACAGGAGTTTAGCTTGACGAAAAACGAAGAAATTAAAAAGAGGTTAAAGAACCTTAAGTCTCTCCCCACGCTTCCCACGATTGTATCAAAGCTTAATGAGATAGTTGACGATGATGAGGCTACTGCCATAAGTCTGGGCAAGATAATAGAAAAGGACCAGGTACTTACTAGCAAGCTTCTTCGCATGGTAAATTCGTCGTTCTTCGGTTTCCCACAGAGAATCAGTACTGTTTCCAATGCCATAGTACTATTGGGGTTCAATGTTATTAAGACCCTGGTTGTGACTTCAAGCATTTTTGAGGTTATGCAATCTTCAGACATAGGACTCTGGGAGCATTCCTTGGGATGTGCAGCCTGTGCTGGTATCCTTGCAAGGAGGAGGGGAATAAACAATCCTGAAGAGGTCTCTACTGCAGCCCTGATCCACGATATAGGGAAGGTAGTTATAAGGGCGGAGATGCCAGAGGATTACTCCAAGATAATGGATTTAGTTCTCACAAGGGATATACCTATGAGGAAGGCAGAGGAGGAGATACTTGGGGTTCAGCATGGAGAGATCGGAAAGTGGCTCTCTATGGAGTGGAATCTGCCAGATAAGCTATCAATTCCAATCGGATTTCACCATCACCCAGATGATGCTCCTGATTTTAAAGACATAGTAGCTATCATACATGTCTCAGACATTTTGATTAGGGCATGGGGATTCGGTTTTGGAGGCGACAAGTGGGTGCCTCCACTAGATCATAGGGCCTGGTCGTTGATAAAGTTTGGTAAAAAAGAAGGTATGGAAATCCTAGAAGAATTAGATGAAAAGCTTGCAGAGCTCAAGAATTTTACTATGGATTTGGCCTAAGGATTCAGAGCTTAAATGGCAAGGATAAGCCTTATTGCCCCCGATTTTTTAAAGAATCCTGATGACAGACTCTGTATAGAGGCCTTTGGACACGTATTGATTGTCAATCAAAGGCTTCAAAATGCCATAGAAGGGCTACTGAATGATCCACCGGAGTGCCTGGTTATCCAAAAGGATCTTCCTGATGAATTGGATAAGACAGTGATCATGGCACTAAAACAAGACCTTAAGCTCTCATTTCTTCCAGTGATATTAGTAGCTCAAAGACGAGATATTATTTCCGGTATAGATTTTGATCAATACCCTGTGGATGAACTCGTTGCCTTAGAGGCGCCACCAGAGGAACTGCTTACGAGGATAGATCTTTCCCTAGCCAAGGCACACAGGGGATATCTGACAACAATCCCCTCACAGGGCTTCCAGGAAACACCTCAATCCTAAAGACTATTCAAGGATATTTGGACAGTGGAACAGAGCGTGCCATCGCCTATGTGGATATAGACAATTTTAAACCATTGAACGACAAGTATGGGTTTTCTAGAGGAGATGAGGTGATCAGAATGGTGGCCAGGATTTTGGTGAACGTGGTATCTGAAGAGGCTAGATCAGAAGGTTTTGTCGGTCATGTTGGCGGAGATGATTTTGTGTTTTCAGTGCCAATAGATAAGGCAGAGGTTGTGTGTCAAAGGATTATATCAAGCTTTGATTCATTAATTGTCCTTTTTCTCGACGAAGATGACCTCAAAAGGGGCTATTTTGAATCAATGGACAGACTGGGAAGGCCTCAAAGATTCCCTTTAACTAGCCTCTCTATTGCAGTGGTTTTATGTAGGCGAGGCCGTTATAGCCATTATGGCCAGGTATCAATGACAGCAGCACAATTAAAGAAGAAAGTGAAATCTATAGAAGGTAGTGCCTATCTTATAGACAGGAGGGAAGAGTGAAAAAGAATCATTTTATTATAGCAGTATTAATTTTTTTGAGCATTTCCTTAGCGAGGGATGGGTGGTCTGGAGAAAATCGGTTCCAGGTTGTATCAACCATACTTCCTTGGGGAGATTTTTTAAATAAACTCTGCGATGGAAGGTGTGCTGTAAAGGTGCTTCTCCCCCCTGGGGCCACACCTCACACTTGGTCACCAAGGCCAGAGGATATAAAGGATGTAAGTAATGCAAGGATCTTTGTCTACACTAGTAGACACTTGGAACCATGGGCAGTGGACTTTGTAGATGGTTTTATAAAAGGACCTAAAAAGGTCCTTGAAATAGATGAGATTCAAAACACAGGGACTGATCCACATATCTGGCTTGATTTTAAATTTGATCAAAAGGTGGTTGAGAAAATGGCAACCCTCCTTTCTCAAGTAGATCCCAGTGGTAAACAGATTTATGAAAAAAAGGCAATGCTGCTTAAGGCATCATTGGAAGAACTTGATTCATCTTATAGAAAACAACTACGAGATTGCAGGTATAAGACCATTGTTGTTGCCGGCCACAATGCCTTTTCCCGTATAGGGAATGCCTATGGATTGAAAGTGCTTTCTGTCATGGGAATAAGTCCTGATGCCCACATAACGCCGAGAGATCTGTCTAGGGTGATTGCATTTGTCAAGAAGGAAAAGGTGCCAGCAATATTTTTTGACCACGCAGTTACAGACCGTATAGCAAAGGTAATATCAACAGAGACTGGTGTAGAGATCAAAGCGATTTCCCCTGGGGTCTCTCTCCGTAGGGAGGACCTTAATAGGGGGATTGATTTTTTCAGACTAATGTTTGAAAACTTAAATGCGTTGAGTTCTGGGCTTTTGTGTAATCAAGAATAAAATAATGCCAACACAAATCATACATAGTGAGAGGATCTGCCCCATGGTCATCCATCCAAATAGGATGAAACCAAGTTGTGGGTCCGGTTCTCTAAAAAATTCTGCAAAGAATCTTAGAAAGCCATAGATTATGAGAAAAAGGGAAAAGAGTCCTCCAGGATATCGGTCCTTTCCTTTTAAAAGGGAGAGTAACAGGAATAGGATTGGGCCCTCAAGCAAGGCTTCGTAGAGTTGTGAGGGGTGGCGTGGAATTGGCCCTCCTCCAGGGAATATCATTGCCCATGGGACATCTGAGGGTCTCCCAAATAATTCTCCGTTAATGAAGTTGGCAATGCGACCGAGTCCCAGCCCTATTGGCGCTGGCCAAACGAACCTGTCTGCCCATTTAAAAAAAGATTCTTTATAACGTTTACAAAAAATCAGTCCAGCAGCTATTGCCCCGATAGCGCCTCCGTGAAAGCTCATCCCCCCGTGCCAAGTGGCAAAGATCTCTAATGGATGCTCAAGGAAATAGTCTAGATTGTAAAAGAGACAATATCCAATCCTACCTCCCAAAATGACGCCAATTATAAGGTAGGCCATTAGGCTCTCAAGATGAGCAAGTTCAAGATTGACACGTTCAGGTGTTACAAGCTGCCTTTTTATTTCCCTTTTTACCAAGATCCAGGCACATAGAAAGCCCACAAGATACATGATCCCGTACCATCTTACTGCAAAAGGACCAATCCTAAAGATTACGGGATCTATATTGGGATACGGGATCATGCTAGACTTTTAGGAACGCTTTTTGGGAAGCGTGATTACCCTAGGACCTACGCTGCCCGGGCCTTTTTTAGGGTCGTCGTCTTTCAAGGATTCTTTGGAGCCTTCTTGTATCACCCCTAATCCCTGAAGTATGGCCTGATATTGTGCTACGATACTTGGAGAAAGTTCATTACCGAGGATAAAACATGACACTTTTGACCTCTGTACCCTTATTGACCCTGTAGTAAGTGCGCTTAAAACATGTGGTCTGACCACAGGACCTTTTTGGGGATCGTAAATTACTGCACAGGGCACATAAAGGTCAAAAAAAGCGGCCTTTTCTAGGGCAAAGATAGCGGTTTCCGTCTGCTTGTTATACCTAATTTCACCAAGTATAAGTCCAAGACCATCTACCTCCAGAAGAACCAATTCTTTAGCATTCTGTCTGAGTTTCATTGGATCATCTCCCTATTTTACTGTATTGCCTATTTTTTCTCTTTTTCCCCCTATCCTTTTTGTTCTTTTTAGGGGTGCCATTTTGCTTGAGTCTTACTTCAAAGATCTCTTTACCCTCAATCTCCCTGATTTTATTATAAAGAAAAAGGGCATCCTTAAATACATGCTTTGACCAGACTCGTTTGGGGAGTCTGCCTCTAGCATGACAAAGGCCTAATGGCCACTGGCTTGAGAGAATTTGGGCAGTCTCATCTCTCACGGCGCGTCTAAAGTCGTAAGGCTGAACGAGTTCATCAATGATACTGCGCACCTCAAATGTAGGCCATTTAAGTTTTTCACTCCTCAAGCCTTCCCACATAGGATGTGCTTTGAGAGCAGGATATAAAAACATCGCCAATCGAAGAGCCTCCTTTGGCTCCTCACCACTTCTTATTTTTTGATCAAGCGTATCCAAAAGGCCATACAAGAGCCTTTTGATGCTGCTTGGCCCATTTAGTATAAGCGAGGAATATACCGGGAAAATGGCCTCAAAAAGACCACTTTTTATCAGATATTCCATCCACTGTCTTGAAAAACCACTCTTTATGTCTTTGAGCCATTCATCCCGAACTCTCGGAATAGAACAAAGACGAATTTTTGAGGCGTTTTGGCAGATAGCCTCCCAAGTCTTTTTTTCAATAACAAAACCTGTCCGTGCTGCATGTCTCACTGCCCTCATCATCCGGACTGGATCTCTTAGAAACCTGTGGTTGGGTTCACCAATGGAGCGGATGATACCCTGCTCTAGATCCTCCATTCCTCCTACATAGTCGATAATACTGAAGTCAGCTATGTTGTAAAATAGACCATTAATAGTCAAATCCCGCCTAAAGGCGTCTTCCATCGGGGTACCATAGATTTCGTCATCACTTTTGCCATTTAATAGCGCCTCTCTGTCGTCACAGTCTGACTGGCGCCTAAAAGTGCTGACCTCAATAATTTTACCGCCTTTGAAATAGACGTGTACGATTCTAAACCGTTTCCCTATGATGCGACTGTATCTAAAAATTCGTCTAATCTCATGGGGACGGGCATTGGTTCCAATGTCAAAGTCTTTGGGTCTTTTGCCAAGCAAGAGGTCTCTTACACTTCCTCCAACTAAATAGGCCAAATATCCTTTTTCCTTTAGTCTGTATAGGACCTTTAGAGCCTCACGGTCCATGGCCTTTCTGCTAATGCAGTGCTTGGGCCTCGGAATGATCTTTGGGCTGTGGCCAAATTCTTTAAAAAGTCTCTTTTGTCGGGGCGTTGGAAGCCCTGCATTTAATATAGATTCTCTGAGCATATCTTTTTACACTTCTTTTCGGATGGGCTTGAATGCGCTAGGATCAATGCCGTATTTTTGAACCTTATAATTTATGATCCTAAGAGTTGTGCCCAATATTTTTGCGGCCTTAGACTGATTTCCCTTGGCTTCTCTTAAGGCATCCAAAATTAATTCCTTTTCAAAGTCTTCTACCCGTTTTTTAAGTGATGTATTTTTTTTATCCCTCTGTTGTTCAGATGACAAGGTCATTATTGTAGGGGGCAGGTGATGAGACCTTATAGTGTCTTCATCACAGATCAATACTGCACGTTCAATACAGTTTTCAAGTTCCCTAATATTCCCTGGCCAGTGATATTGGATGAGGAGATCAATGGCAGAAGTAGAGATCCTCTTTATCTTTTTGTTGTTCTCGGAGGCAAATTTTTCCAAGAAATGCTCTGCAAGTAGTAGTATATCTGTTTTTCTTTCACGAAGTGGAGGAATGTAAATAGGAAATACATTAAGTCTATAATATAGATCTTCTCTGAACTGGCCCTGTTCAAGTGCACGTTCAAGGTCCTTGTTCGTAGCAGCAATTATCCTCACGTCGCATTTTATGGATTTTTGTCCTCCTACTCGTTGAAATTCCCTGTCCTGAATGACATTTAGGAGTTTCACCTGCACTGAATGCGGGAGTTCACCAATTTCATCCAAGAATATGGTCCCCTTGTGGGCCTGTTCAAAACGTCCTTTTTTGGTCTGAATGGCCCCGGTAAATGCCCCTCTTTCATGGCCGAATAGCTCTGATTCTACCAATGATTCAGGTAGTGCAGAGCAATTCACTGTAACAAAAGGTCCCTTGGCCCTTGGGCTGTTGTAGTGGATGGCCTTTGCAATCATGCTTTTGCCTGTGCCGCTTTCCCCACGCAACAGCACAGTGGCATTACTTTGAGATACCCTGTGGGCCATTTCAAAGACCTCTTGCATTCTGGTGCTTTTGCCTATGAGTTTTCCGAAACTGTAGCGTTCCTTTAGGGCTATTTTTAATTGTCTGTTTTCCTCTAGTAGGTTTTCACGTTCGTAATTTGCCTCTTGAAGCTTTTTGACACTTTGCGCAATAAGCCCACTAATGATTGTCAGGAGTCTCAGGTCCTCTTCAAGCCCCTTTTCTCCGGAAAATTTTCTGTCGACGCTGAGGGCACCAATCACCACATCCCCTGCCTTTATTGGGACGCAGATAAAGGAAAGTTCATCTTTGTCTCGTTCTTTTCTGCTCCTTGTCTTATTGAGAAACCTTGGGTCCTCACTGATTCTAGGCACTATTATGGGCTCGCCTGTAGCCACAACTGTGCCTGTTATACCCTCACCAAGTTTGTATCGCCCCCGCTGTTTTGCTTTATGAGTAAGCCCTTTTGCCGCTTCAATCTGAAGTTCCTGGGTCTTTGGGTTAAAAATGGTGATAGTACCCCGTTCCATGCCTGCTCTGTGTGCGAGGATGTCTAGGATATCCCTAAGGGCCTTTTTTATGTCTAATGTGCTGGATAGGGCCCTGGTAACCTCATACAGGCATGTAAGTTCACGTATGGCCTTTTCTGGGTCCTTTATTGGGTCCTGGCTAAAGATGTCTTGTTTATAATTTATTGTTTCTGCTAGCATAGAAGTAGATTTTGCAATATTTTTACAAAAATGTAAAGGACAGTTGTGTTGACATTCTAGTTGGGTATCCCCATAATAGAAGATTGAAGTTTGACTTAAGGTTAAATATGACATCTTTAAGAGGGGAATACCTCGATGACAAATCAGATTTTAGAATAAAAAAACAAAGATCTGTAACTTCTTTCAGGATGGGGTAGAGGCAATTAGGTTAAAGAAGCTCGTCTGTAATTGCTTACAACTTTTTAATAATGCCACATATCAAAAGCCCGTACAATAAAATGCATCGATTTCACAATCATAATGTAGTTAACTGTAAAAGGTGGGGATCTTTTGCCAAAATTTGAGATTTTTTCATAGGAGGTACGTAATGGAAGGAATAGGCATTAGCGTCATAGAACATCTGCTGATTCATCAAAAGGAATCACCCGCGGCAACTGGCCAATTCACTAGGCTATTAAGCGAGCTCATATTCTCTGCAAAGATAATTTCACGAGAGGTAAATAAGGCAGGCTTGGTTGATATTCTTGGGCTTACTGGCGACATAAACGTGCAGGGAGAGCAGGTCAGAAAACTAGATGATTTTGCAAATAAGGTCTTGATCTATAGGATGCAGAGGGCAGGAGTGCTCTGTGCTATGGCATCAGAAGAAAATGCAGACATTATAGAGGTACCTGATAATCTGCCAAAGGGAAACTACATACTTGTCTTCGATCCGTTAGATGGATCCTCCAATATTGACGCAAACGTAAATATAGGCACTATTTTTTCTATATATAGAAAAGTCTCTGATAGGTCTTATGTAACTTTAGAAGATTTTTTGAGGAAGGGTGCTGAGCAGGTGGCTGCAGGCTATTTTATATATGGCCCTAGCACCATGCTGGTTTATACCACTGGAAATGGGGTAAATGGGTTTACTCTAGATCCGTCAGTAGGAGAATTTCTGCTTTCACACCCAGATATTAAAATTCCTGAAGTGGGAAAGGTGTATTCCGTCAATGAGGCCTATACCTGTTATTGGGATGAACCCACAAAGCGAGTTGTAGAATACTTCAAGAGCCCAGACAATGAGAGGGGTAAGCCATATGGAGCTAGATATATTGGTTCTCTTGTAGCTGATTTCCATAGAAATCTATTATATGGCGGTATTTTTATGTATCCTGCAGACAAGCGTGATCCGGCAAAACCCAGGGGAAAGCTAAGGCTCCTTTGTGAAGCCGCTCCGTTGGCCTTTGTAGTAGAACAGGCAGGTGGGGCTGCCACCGATGGAAAAGATCGTATACTGGACATAAAGGCAACAGCACTCCATGAAAGAGTACCTCTTTTCATAGGTAGTAAGAAAGATGTTGAGAAGGCCACAGCGATTATGCAGGGAAAGGCATAAACTCAAACTATATGCTTTAAACTCTAAATAAAAGTCTTTTAAAACGGAAAATGAATGTTGTGTTAAAAATGAACAATGTAACCAATCATGTCGATAATAACATTCGTCAGCTAAAAGTATATAAAAAAATGTTTAAGGAGGAAAAATAGACTATGGTAAATGTCTTCAAGACATTTTTACTCCTGGCAGCACTGACAGCCCTTTTTATGTTTATAGGAGAGGCCCTAGGGGGCAGGACTGGAATGATTATGGCGCTTATGTTAGCCATGGTCATGAATTTTTTCGCCTACTGGTTTAGTGATAAAATGGCCCTTGCCATGAGTGGCGCAACACCAGTATCTGAGGCTGAGGCGCCAGAGTTACATCAAATGGTGGAAATCCTTTCTCAAAAGGCAGGCATCCCTAAACCAAAAGTATATATTATCCCACAGGAGACTCCTAATGCATTTGCAACAGGAAGAAATCCAAATCACGCTGCTGTTGCTGTAACAGCAGGGATAATGAGGATCCTCTCCAAGGAGGAGCTCATGGGAGTGCTGAGTCATGAGCTCGCTCACATAAAAAATAGGGATATCCTCATTAGCAGTATAGCGGCAGTACTTGCTGGTGCCATCAGTTATTTGGCAAATATGGCCCAGTGGGGACTGATGTTTGGCGGCCTTGGTGGAAGCGATGATGAAGATGGCAATCCGTTGGGCATTATTGGGGTCATAATTATGATGATACTTGCTCCAATTGCTGCAATGCTTATCCAGATGGCAATATCAAGGAGCAGAGAATATTTAGCAGATGCCACAGGAGCTAGGATACTTGGAGATCCTGTACCCCTTGCAAGTGCCCTCAAACGTCTAGAAGAATGGAACCACAGGCTTCCAATGGCAGTAAATCCAGCAACAGCTCAGATGTATATCGTAAATCCACTGAGATCTGGCAATATTATGCATCTGTTCAGCACTCATCCACCTATAGAAGAGCGCATAAAAAAGTTACTTTCCATGAAATAAGTCTTGAGTGGTAAACATTGTGTCTCCCTGGTTCGGGCTTGCCCTTATAGCTGCCCTTTCAACTGCAATTACAGATACAATTTTAAAGGGCGCTTTAAGCAAGCTCGAACCAGGGGAAATGGCGTTGGTGCGATTCTTGGCACCACTGCCATTGCTTTTGCCATCTATATTCCTGCAAGATATCCCAAGACTCGATTTCCGGTTCTGGCTCACCTTAACTAGTTTGGTCCCATTAGAGATACTCGCGATGCTCCTTTATATGAAGGCCCTCAGGATGTCTGAGATGTCTCTTAGCATCCCAATGCTCGCCTTTACTCCGAGTTTTATCGTTGTTACCGGTTGGCTCATACTGGGTGAGACGGTTAGTACAAGGGGATTTTGGGGGATTATGAGTACTGTTTTCGGGGCATATTTACTACATTTGACCCCTGGGAAATCAGGGCCTTTTGAGCCTTTTAGGGCGCTTTTAAATCATAAAGGCTCTAGGTATATGTTGGCGGTATCGCTTATTTACAGTGTGACTTCATGTTTGGGAAAGAGGGCAATATTGTATTCATCTCCCCTTTTTTTTGCCCCATTTTATTTTTCATTCCTGGGCATAATTGTTCCCCTATTTTTCTCCCTTTATTGGAATGAAAATGCTCTAAATAGATTGGGAGCTAAGTTTGTAAATGGCGGGATTAGGATGTGGGGTGCAGTTATAAGCATTGGAATCTTACAATCTATTATGGTATATTCCCATATGCTATCAATAAGTCTTTCAAATGCTGCCTATATGATAGCTGTGAAGAGAACGAGTCTACTATTTAGCATATTATTTGGCGCCATTTTTTTTAAGGAGGGCCCGCTTCTACCCCGGGGTATTGGTGGGATATTTATGCTTTTAGGAGTGTATTTGGTAGCGACTTCTAAGTAATGGAAAAATCATTATGAAGTGTGTCCTTATTGCCCCGCCATGGCCGTTATTTAATAGGCCTTCAATCCAGTTGGCCTGCCTTAGCGCATTTCTCAAGAGACACGTTCCAGAGATTGGCTGCGCGGTCTTTCATCCGTACTTAGAACTTTATCAAAAGATTGGGCTCAGGCTCTATGATGTTATTTCAGAGTCTAGCTGGATAAGCGAGGCCTTTGGTGGAATGTTGCTTGAACCAGGCCATGAGCAAAGCCAGATCTGGCTTATAAAAAAGAGCCTTGGGAGGCGCTCAAGGAGAAGGCTATTCAATTCTTCAAAAGAAATCCTCAAGGTGAGAGACTGTTTAAAGGAGACCCTAGATGTTTTTTTAGAAAGACATGATTGGTCTCAATATGATCTTTGTGGGATTACAGTGAGCCTTAATCAGCTTACCTCTGGGTTATATCTTGCAAGAGAGATTAAGGCACTTGCTCCAAGCATTAAGGTTGTTATTGGAGGGGCAGGTGTTCCAGAGGAAGTGGGACAAGAATTATTATCTCAATTTGAATTTATTGACTATATAGTAAGCGGTGAGGGAGAAAAGGGGCTTTTGGAGATTGTTGAGGGGATAAAGAAGGGCAAACCAGCTCAACGAGGAGTAATCCGTGGTGAGATAATTGAGGATTTAAATGAACTGCCAATACCAGACTTCACCCCCTATTTTGCCGAGTTGGCAACTCTTCGCCCCTCTTTACGGTTTTCTCCAGTCATACCCGTAGAATTTTCAAGGGGATGCTTTTGGGGGAGATGTTCATTTTGCAATCTAAATGTTCAGTGGAAGGGCTACAGGCGCAAGTCCTGGCAGAGGCTACTAAAAGAGGTGGACTTCCTTTCTAAGAGATATAAGACCTTAGATTTTGCATTCATGGACAATGCCCTTCCTCCAAAAGAGGCCAAGGAATTCTTTGATCAAGTTTCTTTATTGGGAAGAGATTTCAATTTCTTTGGGGAACTTAGGGCCTCTTTTTCGAGAAAAGATGCCCATTTGATGAAAAAGGCCGGTCTAAATATTGTACAGGTTGGAATTGAGGCACTGAGTAATAGTTTGTTGAAGCGCCTTAGGAAAGGAAGGACGGTAATGGACAATTTGGCCTCAATGCGGCATCTCCTTGAGGCAGGTATAGAATTACAGGGAAACCTTATAATGGACTTCCCCGGGACCTCTCAAGAAGAGGTCGAAGAGACCCTCAGCATTTTAAAGTATGCTAAGTATTTTAGGCCACTTAAGCCAGTATCCTTTTGGCTTGGCTACGGTAGCCCCGTGTTTAATGATCCAAAATCTTTTGGAATAAAGGCTAAAAGACCCCATCGGTTCTATTCTAGGATTTTCCCAGGTCGCACTTTTGATGTGACAATGGTGTGTGAATACAGCGGGACTCTAAAACAGGATAGAATGCTCTGGAAACAAGTTAGGGAATATATACAGGACTGGCAAAAATATTGGGTTGATGCATCGAAAAATGGTCCACCTCTAAGTTTTAGGGACGGAGGTGATTTTGTCCTAATCAGGCAGGTTATGTCACAGGGCCAGGTGCTTCACCATAGATTATCACAGGCCTCGAGGTCAATCTTCTTAGATACCCTTGAACCTATAGCCTTGGAAGAGCTCATCCAGCGTCATTCAGGGATTTCACCAGAGAAGATCCTGTCCTTTTTAAAGGAACTTCAACAAAAGGAACTGATATATTGTGATGGAAATAAAGTGCTCGGATTGCCCGTACGAATAAGGGAAAAATGGTAACTTTTGAGTTAAAATCCTAAGTAGAGACCAAAATGCTTATTTGGATTCATTCTTTCATTTTTGGCTGTTACCTATGGTCTCCAAGAGGCTGAGTTGTTACGAAAAATGCCTTTGAAAATAGTCATACGGAGAATACATGGATGGCAAAAGATTGTATGAATTCTGCATGGTTTAAAGAACATAGGGACTTTTTTGTAACCAGAGTCGTCCAAGACTTTCTCAAGTCCTATGCTTATTTGGCGAGTCTTGAAGATGCCTTTTTTCAAAAGGAACCTCTTTTTAGACAGCTCAATGAGCTTGTTGGGAATCAAGAGGAAAAAGGGATATTGTGGCGTCTTAAAGACAGGTGTCATCAATTGTGGAGAGATATTGATCCAGATGTTGACCCAGATGCCTTCTTTTTTGATTGGATGGTAGGCACGCTCTTTCACGAGGCAATGAAATTAAAAGAAAACGCCTATATGTTGGAACGATATGCACCATCTTATGAGATAGCTCTCATGAAGGTACCAGATGATTCCAATAGCAGAAAATATAAGCGATTTTTTGAGGAGACCCTTCAAGATATGGATCGAGGCATGGAGAGGATTAGATGCCTATATAAAAATGCCGCTCAAAGACTCCTACATTTGATAAAGAGAGAGCGTGAAAATGGGATATTAATTCGAATGCTGTTGGAAGACATAGAGCGCGCCCAGAAATTTCTCATGGAAAAAGGCGATTGTCTCCTGTCTTGGCTATTTCCAGAAGGTATACACCTTGCTTATCTAATTGCAGGAGAAAGTTACCTTGAAGGGGGATGGTACGTGGAGGCACGTATGTCTTTTGAGGAAGTCTTAAAGATCGCCCCCGATTGTTATGAGGCAAAAAAGGGGCTACAACTGCTGGAAAAACGATTAAAAGAAATGGCCCTATATGGAGCAGGTTATTTGGTAAAAGATAGGGTCAAACTAGTATCTTGTACTAGCTCATAACCTTGTCTGATGAGATTATAGCCTTGGCAAGGTCTCTAAGCTTTATGCGTTGGCGCCTGCTCTCCTTTTGCATCATGCTTAAGGCTTCCTCTTCGCTTATATTTAACCTTTTCATGAGGATACCTTTTGCCCTTTCAACCACCTTTCGAGATTCCAGTTCCTGAGACAGATTTTCAACTACGCCTTCAAGGGCATTGATCCTTTGGGCAGCAGAATATGCGAGTTCTACAGCAGGCACGAGATCATCCAAATGAACTGGTTTTACCAGATATCCCAGTACTCCACTTTCCTTGGCCTTTTCTACAAGTTTCTGATCTGCATAGGCGGTTACAAGAACGATGGGAATATACCCTTTTCGATTATTCTGATTTATCCTTCTAGCAGCCTCAAGCCCATCCATTCTGGGCATCTTGATGTCCATGAGGATGAGGTCAGGTGTGGTCTTGATTGCAAGGTCCATGGCTTGGATACCATCATGGGCCAAACCTACAATCCTGTAGCCAGCTTTTTCGAGGATGAGCTGAAAACCTTTGGCAACAGCAACATCGTCTTCAGCTATGAGAATATTGATTCCTTTGGATGACAAAGGGACACCTAGTGAACCATCCACCTTTACCCACCACACAAAAAAAACTGGCTGGGGGACTAGGATTCGAACCTAGATAAGCAGATCCAGAGTCTGCTGTCCTGCCGTTAGACGATCCCCCAGCAACGCCTCAATAGTAAAATAGGTTTTTGAAAAGTCAAGGGTGGCGATAGGATCAATTTGAGGTTTCTGTTCTAAACAGAAATTTTAACCATTTCCCTCTCTGGAACTGGCCAGAGAGGGAAATGTACGTGTTTATCCGTTTGGATTTTTGGCTAATCTAAAATGGGGAATTTCAGTGTTATTGGATTATAAAACTCGAATATCCCACAACCTGCCTGTAGTCACCTGTGATGTCACCACTGGTTGCATATTTGATGAGCCTGGCCTTTGTGGCTCCAAGGCCCATGGCAGCTACAAGGGTTACCACTGTTGGGATAAATCCACACATGGTAATTTGGTTTAATAATACCGTATTATATAGACCTTCAGGATCCATGGAAAGAATGCGTTCTATGGCCAGGCGGTCTTTTTCGTTGGCTACATCACCGGATTCGTAGTGGGTCATGTCAGTACTTGCCACAATGAGCACATCGAGGTCTGTCTCTGAAACGGCTCGACTGATAGCTTCTCCGAGCCTTCTGGATTCTTCGAATGAAAGACGAGAAAGGCAGATGGGGCAAATCTTTAAGTCATTTTGTTTGTACTGCAGGAATGGCACCTGGACTTCAAGGGAGTGTTCATAGAGGTGTGCCTCTACGTCTTCTTCAGCTTCAGGATAATATTCAAGTATTCGTTTTGCCAACGGAGAATCGATTGCAACATCTCCCATGGGCATTTGCCATATACCTTCTGACATGACAGAAATAGGCGCACCAAAGCCTGTATGATTGGGTCCAAGAATGATACAAGTAGGAGGAATCCTGATTTTTGAGAAAACGGCTCCTGCTACATGTCCTGAATACATATATCCAGCATGAGGTGATATGACTGCCACGGCCTTTTCATTGCCACTTTGATCTCCCATGAGTTTACCGATTTCATAGTGAAGCCTATCAGGATCTCCAGGATAAAATTGGTCTGCAACAGCGGGTCTTCTTAAAATCATTTCAAAGCCCCCTTCTTAAAGTATACGTGTACATCCCTTTGGGGGAAGGGTATTATAATGCCTTTTTCATTAAAAAGCTTATAAATACTTTTTAACATGTCGTGTAGGGCAAGGCCTTTTTCAGCAGGCCTCCTAACCCAACAGAGCAGCTCAAGGTCAATTGATGAGTTGGAAAATTTCCTTATTCTCACGCGAGGTGCAGGGTCTTTTGAGACCATTGGATGGGAATTTGCCAGGTCAAGGAGGAGTTTTTCTACTTGATCGAGGTCTGACCCATATGCCACCCCAACAGGTACCCTCAATCTAAATCTAGGTTCTGGTGCACTTTCATTGGTGATTTTGGCATTGGCAAGTATTGAATTTGGAATGGTGATCATCACATCATCTCGTGTTTTTATCTTGGTAGAACGTATCCCAATATCTACAACTTCACCCCGTTCCCCAGAATCCAGTATTATGTAATCTCCAACTTTAAAACTTTTATCTGCAAATATACTGATCCCACCAAAAAAATTGGCTAGCGTATCTTTTGCTGCCAGAGCCACAGCAATACCTGCTATTCCTGCAGAGGCAAAAAGGGGTGTGAGATTTACCTTCCAGAGGGAGAGAACAAAAAAGATGCCTAAGGCAATTAGACTGATTTTGGTAATATTTTTTAAAAGAAAGAAGATATTTTGTCCGAATTTTTCTCCTCTGTGGATCTTTTCAGAACTTTTTTGGATTGCCCAAGTTGCTATCTTGAAAGAGGTAATCCACCAGACTAGAGCGAGAATGGTTTGAAGGGACTTTAGAATAATCTCATTCCAAGGTTCCTTAAGGTCTATATAAAGTCTCGCGTGGAGGCAGCCAATTATAAATACTGTCCATATGATCGGGGCATGTAAAAAACACAGTAGTTCGTCATCATATGTGTATTTTGTCTTTTTTACCAGACGATTTAATATCTTAGTGAGGATAAGATCTACAATCTTTGCGCCTATTGAATAGAGGACGACGATGACAAGGGCCTTAAGCCCTGGAATAGAAATAATATACTGAAGCCACTCAGCTTTTCCCATTAAGATTTACCCCTATCTTGGCTCTTCGAATGGCCCTTCTTCTTTCTTCAGAAAGAAGCATTTGCACTGTAGTGCCAGTACCATACTGGGAGTCAATAATTATGTCCCCTAAAAGTTCATCTATTATTCTTTTGGAAATAGTGAGTCCCATTCCAATGTGTCCTGTTTTTGTCGTATAGAATGGGTCAAAAACC